>JANPKF010000328.1:0-4932 GCA_031425895.1 Caulobacteraceae bacterium
GGACACCCTGACCGGAGGCACGGGCGCCGACATCATCGTTATCGGGCTCGGCGACGGGACGACCAACACCGTCACCGACTTCGAACTGGGTGTCGACCGGATCGATATCTCCGCCTTCGGCGCCTACAAGGCCATCGCCCAACTGGCGGCCGGCGCCAAAGTCACCTTCACGGACGGGTCCGCAGTGACCCTGAACGGCATTCAGGCCAGCCAGCTCACCGCCGCCAGCTTCATTACCGGGGCCGTCCCACCGCCTCCGCCGCCACCACCCCCGCCACCGCCGACCTATGTGCTGCAGACCGGTACGGCGGCCGGCGAGACACTGACCGGCACCAACGGTCGCGATGAACTGCGAGGCCTTGGCGGCGCCGACACCCTGTCGGGCGGCTCGGCCGATGACCTGTTGGTCGGCGGCGATGGCGACGACGTCCTCAACGGCGGCGCGGGGGCGGACATCCTGACCGGCGGCGCGGGCGTGGACCGCTTCGTGGGGCTCGTTGGCAGTGGCGACGACACCATTACCGACTTCGTGGTCGGCACGGACGTCATCGACGCCACCGGCTTCACCAGCTGGGGCGCGGCTCAGGACGGCGGCGACACCATCGTCACCCTCGGAACGGGCATGGGAGTCAGCTTCCGTCTGGTCGGTGTGCAGGCCGCCAGTGTGACCGCCGCCAACTTCGTGGGCCTTCCTGCGCCTCCGCCGCCTCCGCCGCCTCCGCCCCCGCCGCCCCCGCCTCCGCCGACCTACGCGGTGCAAACCGGCGGCGCGGGCAACGACGTGCTGAGCGGTACGCTTGGGCGCGACCAGCTGGAGGGCCTGGGCGGCAACGACTACCTGTTCGGTAACAGCGAAGACGATCTGCTGCTCGGCGGCGACGGCGACGACAACGTGACCGGCGGCGGCGGAACGGACATCCTGACCGGCGGCGCCGGAGCCGATATCTTCGCCACCGCGCCGGGCTATGGCGTCGACACCATTACGGACTTCCAAATCGGGGTCGATCGCATCTGGATCGAGGGCTACACGAGCTGGAGCGCCGTCCAGGATGGCGCCGACGCCGTCGTCACCGTCGGAACCGGCACGGGAGTCGGCTTCCGGCTGCTCGGCATTCAGGCGACCAGCCTCACCGATGTCAGCTTCTACGGCCTGGTCTATCCGCCGCCTCCGCCGCCTCCCCCTCCGCCGCCGCCGCCGCCCCCTCCGCCCGTGCAGGTGGTTCCGGGCGACCAGACGACGCTGACCGGCAACGCGTCAGCCAACACCATCAACGGCGCGGATCTCTGGGAGACCATCCTCGGGCTGGACGGCAACGACACGCTGGGCGGCCTTGGTGGCTCTGATCGCCTCGAGGGCGGAGCCGGCGCCGACAGGCTCAACGGCGGTGAGGGCGATGACGTCCTCGTCGGCGGCGCGGGCCAGGACACCCTGACGGGCGGCGCGGGCGCGGACGTGTTCGTGCTGGCGACCGGCGACGGCGCCAACACCATCGCCGACTTCCAGGACGGCACGGACAAGATCGACATCCGCGGCTACGGCGGCGTCTACAGCGCCATCAGCCAGCTGGCGGCCGGGGCGAAGATCACCTTTGCCGACGGGGGCTACGTCACCCTGACCGGGATCAACGCCTCGCAATTGAGCGCTGCTGATTTCATCACCGGCGTCAGCCCGCCGCCACCGCCCCCTCCGCCTCCGCCGCCGCCTCCGGGTCCTCCGGCCGAGCCGGGCTACAACCTGATCGTCGGAACGGTCTCCGGGGAAGTCATCGCCGGCACGGCGGCGGCTGATCAGATCCAGGGGCTGGGCGGCGCTGACACGCTGAACGGTCACGGCGGAGATGATCTGCTGCAGGGCGTCGACGGCGCCGATGTTCTCGCCGGCGGCGCGGGCGTCGACCGACTGACCGGCGGCGCAGGGAACGACCTCTTCGTCGTCGGGACCGGCGATGGCCATGACGTCGTCACCGATTTCACGGTCGGCCAGGACCGGATCGCCGTCGACCCGGCGACCTTCATCGGGTCCTACCTCGACGGCACGGACACCGTGATCCTGCTGGGCCCGGGGCACAGCCTTCGCCTCGTGGGCCCGGGGCTGTCGACCCTGGGCGATCCCAGCTACCTCGGCTTTGCGGTCACCCAGCCTGATCCCTATGCGGTCACGATCGGGGACGCGAACGCCGAGTTCTTCAGCGGCACGGCCGGCCGCGACTACATCAACGGCGGCGGTAACAACGACATCCTGCAGGGTGGAGCGAGCGACGATCTGCTGAACGGCGGCGCGGCCAGCGACGTGCTGCATGGCGGGGCCGGCGTCGACTTCCTGATCGGCGGCGCGGGACCGGACTATTTCGTCGCCGAGGCCGGCGGCGGCATCGATATCGTCTCCGACTTCGAGGTCGGGATCGACAGGTTGATGGTCACCGACTTCGGCGACTACGACAGCGTCACGCAGAGCGGCGCCGACACGGTCGTGATGGTCGACGCCGCCACTGGCGTCGGCTTCCGTCTGGTGGGGATCAGCGCGGCCAGCATCACTGCGGCCAGCTTCTACGGCCTGGCTTCACCGCCTCCGCCTCCGCCGCCACCCCCGCCCCCTCCGGCGGCGGCCGGTTCGGAGCGGACGCTGGTCGGCACGGCCGGGGCCAACACCCTGAACGGCGACGAGCGGTTCGACACCCTGCAGGGTCTGGAAGGCAACGACACCCTTTACGGGTTCGGCGGCGCCGATCGGCTGGAGGGCGGTCTGGGCAACGACAGGCTGTTCGGCGGCGTTGGGGACGACATCCTCATCGGCGGCGCGGGTCAGGACACCCTGACCGGCGGGGCCGGGGCAGATGTCTTCGTCCTGGCTCCCGGCGAAGGGGCGACCAACACCATCGCCGACTTCCAGGACGGCGTGGATCGTCTCGATGTCAGCGCCTACGGCGGCTATGCGTCGATTGTGCAGCTGGCGTCCGGGGCCAAGGTGATTTTCGCCGATGGCGGGTCTGTCACCCTCACGGGGGTGCAGGCCGCGTCGCTGAACGCCGCCGACTTCATCGGGCTGCCGGTTCCGATGCCGGTCGACGGACCCAAGGACGGCTGGTTCCTTTAGGGCCGGGGCGGGGAGGGCGCGTGCTCTCCCCCACCTCTCCACAGCTTCCCAACACACTGTTCCACTTTGCGCTTGCCTGTGGAACAAAACGGGAATAGGAACAAACCCGGAACTTGGAACCGGGAGGCTCGAATGGCCAAGATTGCTCGTGAAACGCTGGCTCTGGCTTCGGTCGTCAGCTTTGTGTGGATGATGTGCTCGGTGGCCTATCTGGCCGCCTGAGTCGGCCTTAAGGGTGAACCGCAGAAGGCGGAGGTGACGTAGGCAAATGGCGGATCTGGCGAACGGCTTTGTCCATTTGCGGGTGCGCTCGGCCTACAGCCTGCTGGAAGGGGCCATCAAGGCTGACAAGACGCCTAAGCTGGCCGCCGCCGAGGGCATGCCGGCGATCGGCATCGCCGACCGGGCGAACCTCTTCGGCGCTCTCGAATTTTCCGTCGCCGCCAAGGAAAGCGGCGTGCAGCCGCTGGTGGCCTGCGCCTTGCCGGTGACCGGCATTGGCGAGGGACCGCCGGAACGCTGGGCGCGGACCCCGACCCTGACCCTGATCGCGCAGAACGAGCGGGGCTATCTCAATCTCTCCGAACTCAGCTCCTCGGCCTACCTCGACATCGACGCGGTGTCCGAGCCTTCGGTGCCCTGGAGCAAGATCGCCGCCCACAGCGAGGGCCTGATCCTTCTGTCCGGCGGCACGGACGGCCCCATCGATCCGCTGTTCGCCGCCGGCAAGACCGCCGAGGGCGAGGCGACGCTGGCCACCATGCGGTCTGTGTTCGGCGATCGTTTCTATGTCGAACTGCAACGCCATGGCCTGCCGCAGCAGGCGGCGGCGGAGCCGGGCCTGGTCGCCTGGGCCTATGCCCAAGACGTGCCTTTGGTCGCCACCAACGACGTCTACTATCCCGACAAGTCGATGTATGAGGCGCACGACGCCCTGTTGTGCATCTCCGACGGCGCCTTTGTCGGCCAGGACGAGCGGCGGCGGGTTACCGCCGAACATTACTTCAAGACCGCCGCCGAGATGCGGGCGCTGTTCAGCGACCTTCCGGAGGCCTGCGACCAGACGCTGGAGATCGCCCGGCGCTGCGCCTTCATGGTCCAGAAGCGCGATCCGATCCTGCCGCGCTTCGACACCGGCGCGGGACGGACCGAGCCCGATGAACTGGCCCACCAGGCGCGCGAGGGGCTGAAGGCCCGGCTGGCCACAATCGAACTGGCCGCGCCGGAGGAAGACTACTGGGCCCGCCTCGAGTTCGAGGTGAGGATCATCCAGCAGATGGGGTTCTCCGGCTACTTCCTGATCGTGTCGGACTTCATCAAATGGGCCAAGGCGCACGGGATTCCCGTGGGGCCCGGGCGGGGGTCGGGCGCGGGCTCGCTGGTCGCCTGGTCCCTGACCATCACCGGCCTTGATCCCCTGCGGTTCGGCCTGCTGTTCGAGCGCTTCCTCAATCCGGAGCGGGTCTCGATGCCCGACTTCGATATCGACTTCTGCCAGGAACGGCGCGGCGAGGTGATCACCTACGTCCAGCAGAAGTACGGCGAGGACAAGGTCGCCCAGATCATCACCTTCGGCACCCTGCAGGCCCGCGCCGTGGTCCGCGACGTCGGCCGGGTGATGCAGCTGTCGCTCGGCCTGGGCGATCGTCTGGCCAATATGATCCCCAACACCCCGGCCAGTCCCACGACCCTGGCCCAGGCGATCGAGATCGAGCCGCGCCTGAAACAGGCCCGCGACGAGGACGAGCAGGTGCGGATGTGCCTGAATGTCGCCCTGCGGCTGGAGGGGCTGTACCGCAACGCCTCGACCCACGCCGCCGGGGTGGTCATCGGCGACC
>JANPKF010000329.1:0-8089 GCA_031425895.1 Caulobacteraceae bacterium
CCTTCTGGCGAACGCTGGTCTCGAATCGGTCGGGAAAGAACTCCTTCGTCGCCACCAGTTCGCGGCGCCGCCAGGTTACCTCGCCCTTCCGGAACCAGGCCTTCCTCTGCCGTTTGATGTGCGCGTGATAGCGGACGAAGGCCGAGGGGAACCCCATCCCGCTGAGCCGGTGGGCGACGTCGTAGTCTTCCGTCAGGCTGTCGGTGTTGAACGGCTGGCCGTCCTTTTCCCGCACCAGGGCCAGCATCGCCGAACGGGCAAAGGCGGTGGCGACCCCGGCCGATGGGGTCATGCCCGTCACAGCCGAACGGACGGGGAGGTCCTTCGTGTGGAACTCGGCGAACTCGTCCATGTAGTGGCAGGCGACCAGCTTGTGCCACTGGCGATCCATGGAAAGGACCGGCATCTGGATCATGCCGTTGTCCTCGATGAACCAGTTTACCGTCTTCAGGCCGTAGGGATGCACCACGTCCTCGGCGTCGTGCATCAGGAAGGCGTCGAATTTCTCGCCCGTCCGCTGCTCGTGCAACAGGATGTTCTGGACCAGCCAGTTCAGGCAGTCGGCCTTGCTGGTCGGGCCGTCGTGGGGGACTTCCGCCCGGTAGGTGTTGGGGAAGCGCTGGCGGATCTTCTCGACCTCGCGCTGGGTGTCGGGGTCGTTGGCGTAGACGCCGACGAAGATCTTGTAGCGGGCGTAGTTGAAGGTCTTGTTGGTGTTGGCCACCATGTTGGCGATGACATCGCTCTCCTGCCAGGCCGGGACCATGATGGCGATCAGCTTTTCCGGATGAGCGTCAAGCTTGGCCTGTTTCGGGGGCCGGCCCCAGAAGTCCCACAGCTTCTCCCAGCGCTGCCACCAGTAGAGGAGGTCGATGAACAGGTCGTCGATCGAGCTGATGGTGATCAGCACGGCAGTGATGATGATCGCGACCTTGAGCACGCCCCAGTAGCCGAGCACGGCCGCGAAGGCGCTGTCGCCGGTGATGCCCACCGACGCCAGCCAGCCCCCGATCTGCGCCAATGCGCTGTCCATCGCCCCGATCCCCCAACCCGTTAACCTGGGTTAACCTGCATTCAGCCTGTGAAGACCCCCCTCCGCAAGTCTCCCGGCGTATTGGCGCGTCAGGATTTCGGCGATCCGCTCGGAGGCATAACCGTCGCCGAACGGGCTGAGCGCCTTGGACATCTTGTGCCGCTCGTCCTCGTTGGTGAGCAGCAGGCAGGCGGCGGCGGCCACCCCGTGCCGACTGTGGCCGACCAGCCGGGCGACGCCGGCGGTGACCGCCTCCATCCGTTCGGTGGACTCCCGCAGGATCAGGACAGGGACGCCGAACACCGGGGCCTCTTCCTGGACGCCGCCACTGTCGGACAGGATGGCCACACAGCTTTTCAGCAGGCTGAGGAAATCCGGGTACTCCAGCGGACCGACGATGCGGATGCGGGGTTGGTCGCCAAGCATGGCGAACACCTTCTGGCGCAGGGCCGGGTTGGCGTGGGCGACGAAGACGATCTCGATGTCCGGCACATGGTCGCGGATATCGATAAGGGCGCCCAGCACCTGGTCCATGGCGTCGCCCCAATTCTCGCGCCGGTGGAGGGTGACCATGATCCGGCGCAGGCCGGCGGTCGGCGGTTCGGGCGCGATGCCGGCGGCGGTGAGGCGCACGGAGTCCACGCCGGTGTTGCCGGTGACGAAGACGCGGTCCTCGCGCACCCCCTGGCGATGCAGGTTGGCGGCGGCCACGCCCGTAGGGGCAAAATGGACATCGGCCAGCTGGCCGACGACGCAGCGCCAGCCTTCCTCCGGGAAGGGGGTGGCCAGGTCGAAGGTCCTCAAGCCCGCCTCGACGTGCGCTAACGGGATGCGGCGGGCGAAGGCGGCCATGGCCCCGGCGGCGGTCGAGGAGGTGTCGCCCTGTACGACCACCAGGTCGGGGGCGGCCCGCTCGAAAGCCAGGTCCAGCTCATGCATGACATGGGCGAAGCGACCGCCCAGGCTGGCGTCGTCGGCCGGCGGGCTCAGCGCCAGGTCGGGCTCGATACCGAGCGTGATCAGGGTCTGACGGTTGAGGGTCGCCTGCTGTTCGGTCGATATCCAGAAGGGGTCGAACCCCTCCACTGCCGCCAACGCCGCCCTTACCGGCGCCAGCTTGACCACCTCGGGCCGGGTCCCGGCCACAATCGCCACCCTCACGGTCGTATTCCTTCAACCGGGGCAACCCGTCGCCGCCCCATGTGTGGAGAAATGACGGCGTTCGATTGAACCCTGTCTGAGGTCGCCGTTGGCTGGCGTTCATATTCCGGCTGGAGAAGTAGGGATTAGCCAGCTAGGCCGATGGCCTTGAGGCGTTCGTGCAGGAAATCACCGGCCGAGATGTCGGGATACAGTTTTCCCTGCTCGCCAACGCATTGCGGCAGCACGTCCAGGCGGGTGGCCAGGGTGGGGTGCATGAAGAAGGGCATGGAGTAGCGGCCGGCGTTCTCGGCCCCCTCCGGATTGACCACGCGGTGGGTCGTCGAAGGGATGACCCCGTTGGTCAGGCGCTGAAGCATATCGCCGGAATCGACGATCAGGTTGCGCGGCGCGGTTTCCACCGGCAGCCAGGTCCCGTCGCGGTCGAGCAGCTGCAGGCCGGCGCCCTTGGCGGCGACCAGGATGGTGATGAAGTTGATGTCCTCATGGGCCGCCGATCGGACCGCGCCGTCCGGGTCGCCGTTGATCGGCGGGTAATGCAGGACCCGCAGCAACGAGGTGCCGTACTTCACGCGGTCGTCGAAATAGTCTTCGGCCAGGCCAAGGTTGGGGGCCAGGGCGCGGAGAAGGATCTGACCGGTCTCGTTCAGGGCGGCAAACAGGCGGGTGAAGGTCTCCTGGAATTCGGCGATCTCGGTCGGCCAGACGTTCTCCGGGAAGGGCTCGTCGGCGGGGGCCTCGGGCGAGGGGTCATGGCCGATCTGCCAGAATTCCTTCAGGTCCGGCTTTGAACTGTCCTTGGCGTGCTCGACGCCGAACGGGGTGTAGCCGCGCATGCCGGCGGCGTAGGCTTTCTTGGCGGCTTCCGGCAGGGCGAAGACCTTCTCCGCCAGGCCGTAGGCTGTCTCGAGCAGATCCGGCGACACGTTGTGGTCGGCCAGGGTGAAGAAGCCGAACTCTTTCAGGCCCCGGAACAGGTCGGCGGAGAACTGCGCGCGGCTGGCGGCGTCGCCGTGGGTGTAGGCCTTCAGGCTGAGTTCGGGGACGTGTCGGGTCATGGGCGGTCTCTTGCCGGGCATTTTGGCCGTTTGGGCAGGTGTTTTAGGCCCGTGCGAGCGCCGCGTCGACTTCGGCGCGTGTGGGCAGCGAAGGCTGGGCGCCGGCGCGGGTCACCGCCAGCGCCCCGGCGGTGCAGGCGAAGGCCAGGGCGTCGGTCGGCGGCTGGCCTTCGAGCAGGGCGACAGTCAGGGCGGCAACGAAACAATCTCCGGCCCCGGTGGTGTCGACGACGGTGACCGGCGGCGGGGTCGCCGTGGCGATCTCGACGCCGCCCTTGAACAGCCTGGCTCCGGCCCCGCCGAGGGTCACGGCGACAAGACCCGGGGACTGGTGCAGGCTTTCGCCATAGAAGGCGGCTTCGGTTTCGTTGACGATCAGAAGGTCGGCGCGGTCGAGCAGAGTCTGGGGCACGACGGCGGCCGGGGCCAGGTTGACAGCGACGAAGCCGGTTGCGCGCCCGGCGGCCGCCGCGACGGTCGCGATCGGCAGCTCGAGCTGGAGAATGATCGGGCCCTCCAGGGTGTTGGGCAGGTCGCCGGGCAGGACGCCGGCGTTGGCGCCCGGCGCGACGATGATCTGGTTCTCGCCCTCGGCGGAGACGGCGATCAGGGCGACGCCGCTGGCGAAGTCCGGCTTGGTGGCGACACCCCAGAGGTCGACACCGTCGCGGCGCAGGAGGCCCAGCGCCTCGTCCGCCATGCCGTCCTTGCCGGTGGCGCCGATCATCTGAACCGCTGCGCCCAGACGGCGGGCGGCCAGCGCCTGGTTGGCGCCCTTGCCGCCGGGATGCCGGGCCAGGGTCGCCCCGGTGACCGTTTCGCCAGGAGCCGGCAGGGTCGCCGCGGTGGCCACGAAGTCGAGGTTGATCGAGCCGACGACGGTGAGACTGACGCTCATCCGAGCCGCTCCGTGATCAGGTCGAAGACCCCCTGCCCGTTCGCTGCCGTCACCCAGTGGTGGGGTGAATTCCCGGTCTTTCGGAACTCAACGGCGGTGTGGCCGAGGGTCAGGGGCGAGCTGGTCTCGACGGCGATCTCGCAGGGCGCTGACTCGAACAGGTCGGGCGCGATCAGCCAGGCGATCGGACAAGGGTCGTGCAGCGGAGCGTCGAGGCCGCGGACGATCTCATGCTCGATCCTGCGGGAGAAGCGCAGGAGGGAGCCGGCCGCGGCGGCGCGTGGGTTGGCGAGGGCCTCGATGGCGGCGATGCGCGGCTCGGTGGCCCGGACCTGGTGGGTGGCGTCAAGGCCGTGGACGATCACAGGCGCGCCGCTGGCGAAGACGACATGGGCGGCGTGGGGGTCGGCGAAGATGTTGTACTCGGCCGAGGCGGTGATGTTGCCGCCCTCGAGCCGGGCGCCGCCCATGGCCACGATCCGGCGGACGCGGCCAATGATGGAAGGCTCCAGGACCATGGCCATGGCCAGGTTGGTGAAGGGGCCCGTGACGACAACATCGACTGTCCCGGACGGGCGATCCATCAGGGTCTGGACCAGAAAGTCGACAGCGTGGGGACCAGGCTCGTCCGGGGTCGGCGGGATGGCCAGATCACCGAGGCCCGATTCGCCGTGGAAGTGACCGGCCTCGACGGGGACGCGGACCATGGGACGCTGGCAGCCGGCCAGAACTGGCACACCATTGCGGCCCGCGATGTCCCGGATGATGCGGGCGTTGCGAGCGGTCAGCCCGGCGGCGACGTTGCCGGCCACGGTGGTGACGCCGAGGATGTTCAGCTCGGGGCTGGCGAAGGCGAGCAGCAGGGCTACGCCGTCGTCCACCCCCGGATCGCAATCAATGATCAGGGTAGAATGTGACACCCGGCCATTGTCGGCCGGACCGGGGTCCGGCCGCAAGAGTGTCAGATGACGCCGATGTCGCGCAGCTGGTCGAGGAAGCGGCGGGTATTGGTGTAGCTCTTGGCGGTGAGGCCCTGGGTTTCGTAGTCGGCGAACACGGAGTCGGGCACCACGACGCCGTCTTCCACACGCTCGACGCGGCCCGATTTGATCAGGCGCTGCACATGTCGGCGAGCGGTCTCGTAGGAGATGCCGAGCTCGCGGGCCACCACATAGACGCTGACCGGGCGACGCACGTCATTGGGCGGGATATCGTTGCTGGCGTGATAGCGGCCATCGGGGCCGTTCAGATGGCGGGTGTTGGCGTCGGTGACGGCCAGCAGGATCAGGCCATCGAGGATATCGCCGCCGCCGAAGCTCTTCACCACGGTCAGGCTCTGAAGGAACCAGCGGGTGCCCAGCCGCGCGACGATGCGCTTCTGGTCGATGGACGGCTCGTCATTGACGGCCGAGGGCGAGTCTACGGTTCTGACTGCGGATTGCGACATGGGTGCTCCCCCCGGAGTGCAAGAGTTTCTGGTGAGCGGGCGAACAAGCTACTCTTGGGTAAACGTGAACCATTGTGAGCACAGCTCAAGAGGTGGACCGACCCGAATCGAGGATTGGACAATGTGTCACGGGTCGGGAGATGATCGGCCCTCTTCGCGTCCGACTTCACAGGTTCCAATGCCCCAGCTCCTTCGTTTCGCGCCGGCCCTGCTGGCCGCCTTCTTGATCGCCGCGCCGGCGCCGGGGATCGCCCAGACCGGCGACGGCTACCGCCTGCCGCCCGCACCGATCACGCAGATCATCGACGCCGACCCGACGCCGGTGATCAGCCTGTCCCGCGACCGGTCGGTCATGGCCGTGATGACCCGGGAGAACCTGCCGTCCATCGCGGC
This sequence comes from Caulobacteraceae bacterium, assembly GCA_031425895.1. Classification (GTDB taxonomy): domain Bacteria; phylum Pseudomonadota; class Alphaproteobacteria; order Caulobacterales; family Caulobacteraceae; genus Caulobacter. The sequence goes on from JANPKF010000329.1 coordinate 5,991, forward strand.
GGTGTCAGAGCCGATCCTGCGGCTGGCGGGCGCCCGGCTGAACCCCCGCACCAACGGCCCGACCGAGGCGCGGACCAGCTATCTGCGCTCGCTGGAGTTCACGCCGGTCAAGGGCGGCAAGCGGGTGAAGGCCCGGTTGCCGGACGGCCTGCGCTTCTTCGCCCCGTCCTGGTCGCCGGATGGACGGCGACTGGCCGTGGTCGTCGAGGCCCGCGACGGGTTGGAGTTGTGGCTGGTCGAGGTCAATACGGGCCGGGCCAATCGCGTTCTGCCGGCGATCATGAATGGCGCGTTCGGCGCCGCTTACAGCTGGCTGCCGGACAGCTCCGGCCTGCTGGTGCGGACCATTCCGACCGGACGCGGCGCGGCACCGGCGGCCCCGACCGCTCCAAGCGGTCCGCTGGTTCAGCAGAGCAGTGGCCGTGCGGCCCCCGTGCGTACCGCCCAGGACCTGTTGCAGACGCCGCACGATGAGGCCCTGTTCGACCACTATTTCACCAGCCAGATGATGAAGGTCGGCGTCGGCGGAGAGATGCAGGGGCTGGTGGGCCAGCCAGGCGTCTACAGCGGTGCGTCCATCTCGCCCGACGGCCGCTACATCCTGGTGACGCGGCTGAAGCGTCCCTACAGCTACATCGTGCCGGCCGGCCGGTTCCCGATCGAGATCCTGGTCCTCGACTGGAGCGGCAAGACGGTCAAGACCGTGGTCGACCGGCCGCTGGCCGACAACCTGCCCCCGCCGTTCGACGCGGTCGTCACCGGACCGCGCAGCGTCGGCTGGCGTGACGACGCCGACGCAACCCTGGTCTGGGCCGAGGCCCAGGATGACGGCGATCCCCGCAAGAAGGTCGAGATCCACGACCGGGTGCTGATGCAGGCCGCGCCGTTCGCGGCGGAGCCGACGGTGCTGGTCGACCTGAAGGAACGCTTTGGCGGAGTCGATTGGGGGCGGGCCGATTTCGCGCTGGTGCGGTCGTCCTGGTTCGACAGCCGGCACGAGACCCGACTGGCGGTTAACCCCTCGGCCCCCGGCCCGGCGCGGGTGCTGGTCAGCCGGAACTACCAGGGTCGCTATGACAATCCCGGCGATGTGCTGATGCGCACCCTGCCCAACGGTCGGTCCGTGATCCGCTTCACCGCCGACGGCAAGTCGATGCTGATGACCGGTGAGGGCGACACGGCCAAGGGCGCCTTCCCCTTCCTGTCGGCGATGAGCCTCACTGACGGCGCCTCGAAGCGGCTGTGGGCGGCAGGAGAAAGCCACTACGAGCGGGTTCTGGACGTGGCCGACGATGCCGCCACCCGCGTCATCACCCGCCGTGAGAGCGGGACCGAGCCCCCCAACTATTTCCTGCGGCCCTTGAAGGATGGAAAGCTGACCCAGCTGACCGACTTCCCCGATCCGGCCCCGCAGTTCGCCCAGGTGACCAAGCAGGAGGTCAAATACACACGCGCCGACGGGGTCCAGCTATCGGGCACGCTCTATCTGCCGGCCGGCTACGACAAGACCCGCGACGGGCCGCTGCCGATGTTGATGTGGGCCTATCCCGCCGAGTTCACCGACGCCAGGGTGGCCGGACAGACGGTTGACACCTCCAATCGCTTCACGCGGCCGGGCGGCATCAGCCACCTGTTCCTGCTGACCCAGGGCTACGCCATCTTCGACAACCCCTCGATGCCGATCGTCGGCGTTGGCGGGGCCGAGCCCAACGACACCTACATCGAACAGCTGACCGCCAACGCCGAGGCGGCGGTGAAGGCGGTGGTCGACCTGGGCGTGGCGGACCGCGACCGCATCGCCGTCGGCGGCCACAGCTACGGCGCCTTCATGACAGCCAACCTGCTGGCCCACACCGACCTGTTCCGGGCCGGCATCGCCCGGTCGGGCGCCTATAACCGCACCCTGACCCCGTTCGGCTTCCAGTCGGAACAACGCACCTACTGGGAAGCGACCGAGACCTACACGAAGATGAGCCCCTTCACCTATGCGACCACGATCAACGAGCCGATCCTGCTGATCCACGGCGGCGCGGACGACAATTCCGGCACTTTCCCGGTGCAGACCGAGCGCTTCTTTGCGGCGCTCAAGGGGGCGGGGG
>JANPKF010000330.1:0-2385 GCA_031425895.1 Caulobacteraceae bacterium
CCTCGCCGCGCGGGCCGACGGCGATGTGCTGGCGCTCGGGCGCTGCGGCCAGGGTCTCTCCCAACATGAAGCCGGCGGCGGAGCGGGCCTGGGCGTCACTGGCGTCGGGCAGCTCCAGCCAGCGGGCGACGACATCGGCTCCGGGTGTCACCAGGATGGTGTGGGCCGGCGCCCAGCCGTCGGCCTCGCCCGGGCGCATGACGTCATAGCGCAGCACCTCCCCGCCTTGCGCCTCAAGCACTTCGGGGAGCCGTTCGGGATCGGCGAACAGGATGATCAGGCGGTTCATTCGTCGTGAGTCCAACGGCGGGCGACCAGGCGGACGCCGCCGGGCGAGGGGGCTTCGAAAAGCGAGCTGAGGGTGACATCGCCGCCAGCGAAGGTCACTTCGGCGTCGAGGGTGAAGTAGCGCGACCGCAGATCGACCTGACTGCGCACGCCGGCGTCGGCAGGCACCTGGGCGAAGGCCGGACTGGCCCAGAAGGCGGCCAGATCCTTGAAGCCGCCCGCCGGGCGACCGGCCAACACGGAACGAGCAGCGCTGACCGATACGCCGCCCTCGGTCAGGGCTGCGAGAACGACAGCACGGTCGGCGCCGAGCGTATTGATGTTGACCGGCGAAAGGTCGGTTGTCGGCAGGGCGCAGACGTAAGGACGGAGGGCGGCGTAGACGGCGGGGGTGAAGCCGCGGACGGCGCGCAGTTCGCTGACCTCGGCCAACGGGGCAGACGCGGTCCGGTAGGGTGTGGCGCCCTTCAGATAGCCGTCGTCTTCCATGCCCGGCGCGCCGACGTTGTTGCTGTCCATCCACTCGGCCAGGCCGTTCGACAGCGCCTCCGGCTGGGGCTGGTTCAAGGCCGTCAGCAGGGCGGTGAACTGGCGCACGCCCTGTTCGCGGCGCACGAACGGCTCGCCGCCGCCGGCCAGCACCAGACTGTTGAGGTTGAAGCAGGCCGTGCCGTCACTGACCTTGGCGAGGATCTGGCCGTTTTCGATCGGGAAGGCGATGGGCCGGCCATTCCACCCGCCTTCCAGCGAGGTGCGGACCGCGTCCCGCTCCAGCAGCCGGCTGATGCGGGCCCGGGCCAGTTCCTCGGCCCCGATGGCGAAATACTGTCCCTGGGTTGCGGTGGCGGCATTGAAGGTGCGGCGCAGGCCAAAGCGAATGTCATCGAGCACGCCAACGGCGATGGCCGACATCACGGCCACCAGCAGCAGGACGGTGAGCAGCGCGACGCCCCTTTCGTGTGGCTTGCCCACCTGTTGCATAATCGGAGGGGTCATCGGCTGTTTCCCGAGGTGAGGAACAGCTGGCTGATGGCCCCAAGGCCCTGGACGGTCATATCGAGACGGACGGCGGCGGGTAACTCGACGCCCGACTGACCCTTCCACGCCGATTGCCAGGCGCCCTGGTGAAGGAAGGCGACCTGGGAGCTGTCGACACCATCCAGCAGGACCTGTGCAGGCCCCAGCGCTGTGCCGTCGAGGGCGGCGCGGACCCGTCGCTCTATGCGACCGCCGGAGAGGCGGTATTCGACGTACTGAAGCGATGGCCGGGCGGCCTGATCGGGATTTTCCCAGCCCCGCCGGACGAGGACGAACAGTCGCTCGCTGTTGCCACCCCAGGGGTCGCCGCCAATGAAGGCGACGCCGGCGGGCGATCCGGTGGTGTCTCGGGTGCGGCGAGGAGCGGTCTGGGCCAGATCCGCTCGCAGGGTCGCGCGCAGACGCTGGAAGTCCGCGAAGCGTTCGACCCGGCTCTTCACTGCTGACTGGCTGGTGAGGGTGGAGCCCATGACAGCCGCACCGGCCGCGGCCAGCAGGCCGAAGACGAACAGGGCGACCAGCATCTCGACCAGGGTAAAGCCGGCCCGTCTCATTTGACGCTCCGGAAAACGGTGAGGGCGCTGGCCGGCTTGGGGCCGGCGGGGTCCAGCACGACGATGTCGATGCGGATGAGATCGGGATCGGCCGTGCCGGAGACGCGGCGCGTCCAGCGCCAGGTGCGCATTCCAGCCTGTTCAGCGCCGTTGGTGACGCCTTGAGGGGGCGACTTCAAGGTCGTCAGCGCTTCGACGGCGCGGTTCTCGGCGACCACGGCGGCCAAGGCCTTGGTCTCGATCCTTCCGGCGGCGCGGGTGTTCTCGCCCGACAGGTTGATCAGCGCCATCGCGGCAAGACTGAACACGGTCAGGGCCACAAGAAGCTCGATCAGGGTGAAGCCGGCCCTAGCGCGCATCGACCCTCACATTGCCGGCCTGGTCGACTAGCACCTCGACCTCCTTGCCGGCGCGGCGAAGGGTGAAATGGGCAGGGTTGGCCAGACCCGTCGGATCAAAGCTGACGCGGCGTACGTCCTGGTCGCTGGTCACCTCGGTGCCGGGC
>JANPKF010000331.1:0-4984 GCA_031425895.1 Caulobacteraceae bacterium
CCTGAAGATCAACGGCTGGGCGATGGAAAGCCGCATCTACGCCGAGGACCCCTACCGCAAGTTCCTGCCGTCGATCGGCCGGCTCGTCCGCTATGACCCGCCGGTCGAAGGCGCCCAGGACGGCTACACCGTGCGCAACGACGCCGGCGTCCGCGAGGGCGACGAGATCTCGATGTTCTACGACCCGATGATCTCCAAGCTCTGCACCTGGGGCAAGACGCGGGAGGCGGCCATCGCCGGCATGGGCCGGGCGCTGGAGGATTTCCACATCGAGGGCCTGGGGCACAACATCCCCTTCCTGTCGGCCGTGATGGATCACCCGGTGTTCCAGTCGGGCAAGCTGGCGACCAGCTTCATCGCCGAGGAATATCCGGAAGGCTTCCAGGGGGCTCCGGCCAGCGACGCTTGCCTGGACCTGATGACGGCTTCGGCCGCCGCCATGCACCTGGTGCAGCAGCAACGCGTCGGCGGGAACAAGCGGACCGACTGGATCGTCGTCATCGGCCACCGCCAGATTCCGGTCAGCCTTTCAGGCGGGGGTGAGAGCGTCAGCGTCCGCATGGGCGACCAGAACCGCGTTCTGGAGCTCACCGACATCGCCTGGCGCCCAGGCCAGCCGCTGTTCAAGGCCCGCCTCGATGGCAAGCCGTTCAGTGTCACCGTCGCCCCGGCGCCCGAAGGCTTCACCATTCGCCACCGGGCGACAAAGCTCAAGGTGCTGGTCCTGACCCCGCGTTCGGCGGAACTTCACACCAAGCTGCCCGAGAAGAAGGCCGCCGACACCTCCAAGATGATCATCAGCCCGATGCCGGGCCTTGTCGTCTCGATGGACGTCGTGCTGGGTCAGCAGGTTCGCGAGGGCGAGATCGTCTGCGTCATCGAAGCGATGAAGATGCAGAACATCATCCGGGCCGAGCGCGACGGCGTGGTCAAGACGGTGTCGGCCAAGGGCGGCGACAGCGTTGCGGCCGACGAAGTGCTGGTCGAGTTCGCCTGACAGGACGCCCAAGCGTCGACAGCCCGACCAAACCTGTTGCATGCCTGCGACAGGAAGCCGCAACTCGCAATCTGTTGAGGTAAATCCCCGCATCCATTCCCTGTGCCCGGCGCTATGCTGCGGGACAGGACGGGTGAACGGTTATGGGCGTTCCGCATCTCTACAGCCTTGAAGGCCGCATCGGACGGCGTGAATTCCTGCTGACCCAGATCGGCGTCTTCGTCAGCTGGTACTTCGCGACCTTCCTGCTCATCATCATCGGCGGCGCCGGCTACGCCAGCCAGACCGGCGTGCGCGGCATCTGGGAAGCCATCGTCAACATCGGCGGCTGTATCGCCGCCAGCCACGCCATCTGGATTTCGATCGCCGCCGCCGTGAAGCGTTGCCATGACCGCGGCCTCAGCGGCTTCATGCTGCTGTTCGCCATGCCGCCGGTGATCGGGCAACTCTGGATGGTCCTCAGCCTGATCGCCGGCCGCGGCGAGGCCAACAACAACCGCTATGGACCGGCCGGGATGAGCGTCGCGCTTTCGCAAGACGCTGCCCTCGCCTAGAAAGGGACCGACCGGGGCCCACGCGCCTCAAGCGATGAGTCGGAGCGGCAAGGCGAATGAACGGCCAAACGGACTGGGCGGAGCTTTTCTTCTCCTCGACGGGACGGCTGGCGCGCACCCCCTTCATCATCTGCAGCGTCCTGCTGTTCGCTGTCGCCTTCCTGTATTTCCTGATTATCCCGGGGCCCGTTCAGTGGCTGACCGGCTGGATCGTCTATTCGGGGCTGCTGATCAGCGGCTGCTGCCTGCTGGCCAAGCGCCTGCATGACCGGGGACGGTCGGGATGGTGGTCAGGATTGATCATTCTGGCGGTCATCGCCGTGTTTCCCTGGCCGCAGGGCTTTTTCGACTTCGTGTTCTCGGCCATCGTGGTCTGGGCCGTGGTCGAGCTGGGCGTCATGCCTGGCGAAGCCGGGGCCAACCGTTTCGGGCAAAGCCCGCTGAAAACCGCCTGAGACCTGGAGCCGATCAAATGCGTTTCGTGACTGCCGCCGCCGTTCTGGCCCTCACCCTGTCCGCCGGCGCCGCCTTCGCCGAAGACGCCCTGAGCCCCGAGGCCCAGGCCGGCGTTGACATCGCCAAGCAGTACGCCAAGACCGAGAAGATAAAGTTCCGCAAGGTGAAGGTCGGGGCCGAGGGCAAGGTCTGTGGCAAGGTCGCGGTGGGCGCCGACGCCGACATCGAATTTATCGTCGATCCGTCCGACCAGACCCTTTGGCTGAACGAAGGGGCCCAGGAAGCCGAGAGCGTCTTCGCCTGGGGCAACAAGATCGTTCGCGGCGCCGGCGACCGTAAGGCGTTCCAGGTCTGGAAGGCCTGTCAGGCCGGCAAGTAAGGCTTACCCGTCAGATCGGCGCCAGGACCTCGCTCACGGCGCCGAACACCGTTTCGAAGCTAGACTTCAGGGCCGCGTCGGCCTCGTCCATGGTCACCGGCAGACCAAGGTCGACCAGGCTCGTCACCCCATGCTCGGTGACGCCGCAGGGGACGATGCCGTCAAAGTGGGCCAGGTCCGGTTCGACGTTCAGGCTGATGCCGTGGAAGCTGACCCAGCGGCGCAGCTTCACCCCGACCGCCGCGATCTTGTCCTCGCGCGACCAGCCCGGCCCCTTGCGCTCGACCCACACCCCGACCCGGCCGTCGCGCAACTCGCCGACCACGTTGAAGACGCCGAGCGCCCCGATCACCCAGCTCTCCAGCGCCGTGACGAACCGGCGCACGTCGCGGCCGCGCCTGGTCAGGTCCAGCATCACATAGGCCACCCGCTGGCCCGGCCCGTGATAGGTGTACTGCCCGCCCCGGCCGCTCTCGAAAACCGGGAATCGCGCCGCGTCCAGCAGGTCGCCGGCCTTGGCCGAGACCCCGGCGGTGTAGAGCGGCGGATGCTCCAGCAGCCAGACCAGCTCCCCTGCCCGGCCCTCGGCAATATCGGCGGCGCGCTGCTCCATGACCGCCACGGCGTCCGGATAGGCGATCGGCGCGGTCGATACGGCCCAGCCCGCCGGAACGCCGTCTTCGCGGGCGAAAAGGGGGTTGGCGCGGTCGGAACTTAACTGGTGATCAAGCATGTCGGGCCAATGTGGGGCCTGCGCGATGTTTGCGCGAGGGGTTGGTGCTCAGTGAGCCAGGTCAAGTCGGTCAACGTCGAGATTTCCGTGGTCCTGGGCCGCTCCCAGCTGCCCATGGCGCAGCTGCTGCGCATGGGCCGCGGCGCCGTCATCCCGCTGGACGCCAAGGCCACCGACGAGGTCTGGATCCTGGCCAACAACCATCCCGTGGCGCGGGGCGAAATCCAGATCAACGACGACAAGATCAGCATCGCCGTGACGCGGGCGGCGGATGTTTATGACTTTATGGCGGGCGGCCAGAGCTAGGCGGCGACAACGTCGGTCCGGCTGAAATCGTCACCCTTGTAGAGCAACGGACAGCCAAGAGCGGCGGCTGTCGCGTAGGCAAAACAATCTCCCATGTTCAAAGCAGCCGGATGACGTCCCTTGCCGAACCTGCGCCAAGCGTTCCAGGCCAGTTCCAGCTCCCGTGACCCGATCGAGGCTATCGTGATGCCTCCGGCCTCAATGATGTCGTCCAGTAGCGAAAGGGCCTCAGGCAGGCGCCGAGCGATGGTCACCCTGACCTCCCAAAGGTTCAACGCGGAGATCGAGACCGCGTCATTGGCCAATAGAGCTGACTGAAATTGCTCACTGTCTGGCTCACGGAGGCAGATTGCGCAAAGCGCGGATGCGTCCACGACGATCACGCGGGAAGCCCGTCCTCGTCGTAAAGCTCGTCCATAAGCTCTTTCGCGGAGGGGCCAGGCGGAACGTCGCGGGCATCGATCCGGGCAAAGACTTCAGCCAGCCGAGCCCGGCGTGCTGCCAGTTCTCCCTGAGAGGGCTTGGCTGCGAATTCTTCGAGGGCTTCACGCACGACGTCGGTGATCGGCTTGCCGTGCCGAACGGCAAGTTCACGCGCCAGACTGTCGGTTTGGGGGTCTCTTATGCTCAGCGTCAACGTATGACTCCGTCACGTACGGAGTCATACAAATAACATCACCAGCATGGAGCGCCTAGAGGGGAATGTTATCGTGCTTCTTCCAGGGGTTGGAAAGCTCCTTCCCCCGCAGGCTCCTGAACGCCCGCACAATCCTCCGCCGCGTCCCATGCGGCATGATCACATCGTCGATGTACCCACGGCTCGCCGCCACGAACGGGTTCGCGAACCGCGCCTTGTAGTCCGCTTCCGTCTCGGCGATCTTCTCCGGATCCCCGATGTCGGCGCGGAAGATGATCTCCACCGCCCCCTTGGAGCCCATCACCGCGATCTCGGCCGTCGGCCAGGCATAGTTCACGTCGCCGCGCAGGTGTTTGGAGCTCATGACGTCGTAGGCGCCGCCGTAGGCCTTGCGGGTGATCAGGGTGACCTTGGGCACCGTGGCCTCGGCGTAGGCGAACAAGAGCTTGGCGCCGTGTTTGATCAGGCCGCCGTACTCCTGCTTGGTGCCCGGCATGAAGCCCGGGACGTCGACGAGGGTCAGCAGCGGGATGTTGAAGGCGTCGCAGAAGCGCACGAACCGCGCTGCCTTCTCCGAAGCGTCGATGTTCAGCACGCCGGCCATCGCCTTCGGCTGGTTGCCGACGACGCCGATCGCGTAGCCGTCCATGCGCGCGTAGCCACAGATGATGTTCTGGGCGAAGTGCTCGTGGACCTCGAAGAACTCGCCGTCGTCGACGACGTGGCGCACGACCTCGCGCATGTCGTAGGGCTTGTTCGGGCTGTCGGGGACGACCTTGTCGAGCTCGGGGTCCGCGCGCAGCGGGTCGTCGGAGGGCAGCACCCGCGGCGGCGTCTCGAGGTTGTTCTGCGGAAGGAACGAGAGCAGGTAGCGCGTGTCCTCGATGCAGGCGTCCTCGTCCTCGGAGGCGAAGTGCGCGAC
>JANPKF010000332.1:0-3847 GCA_031425895.1 Caulobacteraceae bacterium
CACCATGGCCGCCAATGGCGCGCGCTGCCTGCTGGTCTCGGGCGGGTTCAGCTTCTTCACGTCGCGGGTGGCCGCAGCCGCCGGCTTCCACGAGGATCGGGCCAACACCCTGATCGAGGACGCGCATGGCCTGACCGGGCAGGTCGGGGAGCCGATCCTGGGGCGGCAGGCCAAGCTGGCCGCGCTGCAGGGAGAGGCCGCGCGCCTGGGTGTTCCGTTGGCTGAGACCCTGGCGGTCGGCGACGGCGCCAACGACCTGGCCATGATCGAGGCCGCCGGCCTGGGTGTCGCCTACCGCGCCAAGCCGGTGGTCGCCGCCCAGGCTCATGCCCGGGTGGATCATGCTGACCTGACGGCGCTGTTGTATTTCCAGGGGTACAGGGCGGACCAATTCGTCACGGACTGAATCCCACCACATATCCGCTCATCCCGGCGAATGCCGGGACCCATTTCATAAAGCGCCGTTGGTCGGGACTCGTGCCTTCAGGCACGGCGCGAATCGGGTTGCAGCTATCACAGCCGTGCCCAAGGGCACGCCCTCCGACGACCGAGCCTTACGAAATGGATCCCGGCATTCGCCGGGAGGAGCGGTAGTAGGGAGGCCCTACTCCCCGCCGCCGCCCTTGCCGAAGTAGCGGAAGAACTCGCTGTCCGGCGACAGCACCAGGGTCGCGTCACCCTGGCCGAGGCTGGTCTCATAGGCCCGCATCGAGCGATAGAATCCGGCGAACGCCGGGTCCTTGCCGAAGCTTTCGGCGAACAGGCGGGCCCGTTCGGCGTCGGCCTCGCCTCGGACGCGTTCGGCCTCGCCGGTGGCGGTCCCGACGATCTCCAGCGCCTTCTGGTCGCCCTCGGCGCGGATCCGCACCGACTGCTGCTGGCGGGCGGTCTTCATCCGCTCGTAGACGGCTTCCTGGTTCGCCAAGGGCAGGTCGGCGCGCTTGATGCGCACGTCGATGACCTCGATGCCGAGGCTCGAGCTGACGGCCTGGCGGGCCAGGTTGTTGCGGATGGTGCCCATTAGCTCGGCCCGGCGGGTGGAGATGATGTCTTCGGAATCCGCCGTGCCCAGCGCCTGGCGCAGGGCGGCGTTGAGGCGCTGCTCGAGCCGGCTCTGGCTGTTCGCCGCATCGCCCATGGCGGTGTAGAACAGGTAGGGGTTCTTGATGCGGTAGCGCAGGAAGGCATCGACCATCAGCCGGCCCTTGTTGCCGGTCAGGATCTCTTCCTTGGTCGTCTCCAGGGTCTGGTTGCGCTTGTCGAAGATGATGATGCTCTCCGAGAAGGGGTACTTCATCTTCAGGCCAGGGCCGTCACCGCGGCCGGGCGCGTTGACCACCCGCACCACCTTGCCGAGCTGGACGACGACGGCCTGCTCGGTTTGCTTGATGACGTAGAAGGTCTGGCTGGCGACCAGCAACAGGCCGCCGACCAGGATGGCCAGGACGTAGAGTTGATTGCGGCCGATCATTGGGCGGCTCCCGCACTGCGCGGCGCCGCCGCGCTCACCTTGGGTTTGAAGACATCGGGTGACAGCACGATGGGGGCGGTCACGCCCTTGCCGTCGATGATCACCTTGTTGGACTTGCTCAGCACCCGCTCCATCGTCTCGATGTAGAGCCGCTGGCGGGTCACGCCGGGGGCCAGGCGATACTGGACATAGATCTGGTCGAAGCGCTTGGCCTCACCGATCGCCTCGTTGACCACCTGGGCCTTGTAGCCGAGGGCCTCCTGCTGGATTTTCGAGGCATCCCCTTCGGCCTTGTTGACCTTGGCCTGGTAGTCCTGGCCGGCGGCGGCGACGTCCTGGAAGGCGGCGACGACAGGCTTGGGCGGTTCGGCGGCGCGGATCTGCACGGAGTCGATCACCACCCCGGCGTCATAGCTGTCGAGGATGCGCTGCATCAGGGTGGCGGCCTCCAGCTGGATGCGGCCACGGTCGGTGGTCATCACAGGGTCCAGCTGGTTGCGGCCGACCACCTCGCGCATGGCGCTTTCGGCGACGTCCTTCACCGTCTGGGCGACGTCGGTGACGTTGAACAGCGACTTGGGCGCGTCGGCGATCTTCCAGTTCACGGCGAACGACATGTCGACGATGGCCTCGTCGCCGGTCAGCATCAGGCTCTCGTCTTCGACGGTGCCGGCCTTGGCGCCGCCAACGAGGGTTTCGTTGATGGTGGTGACGTCGACCTTGCGGTAGCCCTGGATGATCGGGAAGTGGTAGCCCAGACCCGGTCCGAACTTGCTGGTGTAGGCGCCGAAGGTGGTGACCACCGCCTGCTCCTTGGCCCCGACCACGATCAGGCCGGCCAGGCCGTAGACCACGACCAGCAGGCCGCCGACGATGGGCGCGTATTTGCGGATCATGTCCGGCGTGCTCTCGCCAGGCGATCCACCGCCGCCGCCAGAGAACATCCCGCGCAGACGGGCGCTCCAGCGCTCGATCAGCGCGTTGAGGTCGACGCCATCGGCGGGCGGCGGGCTGGGACGGCGCGGCGGCGGCGAGGGCCGGCGCGGCTCATCACGATCGGGAGCAGGGGGCGATCCGGGGGCGGGAGCGCCCGGCTTGTCCTTGTCGCCTTCCGGCGGCGGCGAACCCCAGGGTCCGGGGTTGGCGTTGTCATTCCAGGGCATGAAGTCGGCGGGCTTCCGTCGGCTGAATAAAGGAGCCCGGTTGCAAACCCGAGCATAGAGCCGGATATGTGACGCCCAAGCCCTCAACGCAAGCTGAACCGGTATGACTTCTGTGCCCGCAATCGACCGTGACGCCGTATTGGCGGCCCTCGACAAGGTGGTCGATCCCAGGTCGGGGCGCGGCCTGGTGGCGGCGGGGCTGGTCCAGGGGCTTGTGATCCGTGAGGGAACGGCCGGTTTCATGCTCGAGGTTCCGGCCGCCGACGCCGCTCGCTATGGCTACATCCGCGAGCAGGCCGAGACGGTTCTGAAGGGCCTGCCCGGTATCGAGAAGGCCCAGGTGGTGCTGACCGCCGAGGCCGGCGCCGGGGTGACGCGCCAGCGCAAGACGGCGCGGCTCAGCCCCGATCCCAAGTCCGAGCCCAAGGCGGCCGAGGCCGAGAAGCCGGCTCATGTGAAGCGGGTCATCGCCGTGGCCAGCGGCAAGGGCGGGGTCGGCAAATCGACCGTCTCGGTCAACCTGGCCTGCGCCTTCGCCAAGCTGGGCCTGAACGTCGGGCTGCTGGATGCCGACGTCTATGGCCCCTCGGCGCCCAAGATGATGGGCATCGACGAGGAGCCGGCCTTCGTCGACGGCAAGCTCGAGCCGCTCATCGCCCACGGCGTCAAGCTGATGAGCATCGGCTTCATGGTCGCCGAGGGCAGCCCGATGATCTGGCGCGGCCCGATGGCCAGCTCGGCCGTGCGCCAGATGGTGCAGGACGTGCGCTGGGGGACGGAGGGCACGCCGCTCGACCTCCTGATCGTCGACCTGCCGCCGGGCACCGGCGACATCCACCTGACCCTGGTCCAGAAACTGGCCGTCGACGGCGTGGTGCTGGTCTCCACCCCCCAGGAGATCGCCCTGATCGACGCCCGCCGGGCGGCGGCGATGTTCGCCAAGACCGGCACGCCGATCCTCGGTGTGATCGAGAATATGGCCTGGTTCGAGGGGCCGGACGGCGTGCGGATTCCGATCTTCGGCACGGGCGGGGCGCGGGCGGAAGCGGAGGCGCTGGGCGTTCCCGTACTCGCCGAGATCCCCATCGAGATCGGCTTGCGCGAAGCCGGCGACGAGGGCCGGCCGCTGACGGCGGTGGGCGGCGAGAGCCTGGCCGCCAAGGGCTTCGAGGCGGCGGCGCGCGCGCTGCTCCAGGAAAGGCGATAGACCCCA
>JANPKF010000333.1:0-2414 GCA_031425895.1 Caulobacteraceae bacterium
GCCCAGGTGGCTGTGCGCCTGCGGGTCAAGCGGGGTCAGCTCGGCCGCCCGTCTCAGGTGCGCCTCGGCTTCGACCGAACGGCCCTGGGTGTCGAGCTGCAACCCCCAGGCGCTCAGGATGCGCGCCTCCGCTGCGTCGAGGTCAGGGCCCTCTAGACCGTGGGCTCGGTGGCGGGCGACCGCCTGCCCGGCCTCCTCCATCCGCCCGGCCTCGCTGAGCGCGTAGAGGTAGGTGAGCTGCGATTGGCGACCGGCGTCGGGCCGCCCGGCCGCTCGCGCCAGGAGGGGCAGGGCCTCGGCCACCCGCTTTGACTGCATCAGGAGCGCGCCCAGGTTGTGCTGGGCCCTGGGATGATCAGGCTCGGCGTCAAGCACCTGGCCGTAGAGCGGCTCGGCCTCGGCCGTCCGGCCCTGCCGATGAAGCGCAACCGCCGCCTCAAAGATGTCGTCAACGCCCCCGCCCATGGCGTGGGTCTCTATCAGCCCCACCCCCCATCGTCATCCCCGGCTTCAGGTTGTAGTAGGGCAGCCATGATCGCCGCCGTCCTCAGCCCCGAGCTTGCCGAGTATCAGCGCGGCGTGATGGCCATGCGCGCCTCGTCGCGCCTGGACTACCCCGGCCATGTCCATCTGGAGACGCTGGCGCTGTGCAATGCCGCCTGCAGCTTCTGTCCCTACCCGGACCTCGACCGCAAGGGCGCGCGGATGGACGACGCCCTGATCGAGAAGATCATCGACGACCTCTGCGACATTCCCCGGCTGCATCCCTTCCAGCTCAGTCCCTTCAAGGTCAACGAGCCCTTCCTGGACCCACGCCTGTTCGACCTTCTGGCCACCGTCAATGAGCGCCTGCCCAATGCGACCCTGACGCTGACCACCAATGCCTCACCGGTGACGGAAGCCACGCTGGGCAAGCTCTCCAAGGTCCATCGGCTGGGCTATCTATGGGTCAGCATGAACGATCATCGGGAGGCCGAGTACGAGGCGGTGATGCAGCTGCCGTATGCGCGGACGATCGAACGCCTGCGGATGATGCACGACGCCCGGGCGGACGGGCGGCTGACCACAAAGGTGATCCTGTCGCGCGTCGGCGACGGCACGCGCCACGATCTGGAGTTCCGCGCCTGGGTGGCCCGTGAATGGCCGCTCTTCCAGTCCTCGGTCTTTCCCCGCAGCGCCTGGGTGGGTCAGGTGGATGTGATCGCCGCCCCGCCGCCGGACGTGGGGTGCCAGCGCTGGTTCGACGTGTCGATCACCGCCACCGGCGTCGTCGCCCACTGCTGCTCCGACGGCCAGGCCCGCTACCCGCTGGGCGACGTCACCCATGAGCACGTGCTGGACGTGTACAACAAGCCGGCGTACCGGGCGCTGCGAGAGACCATGACCTCGCGCATGCAGGTCCATCCCTGCCGCGGCTGCGGCTTCCTGTAACAGGCCATTTGCATGGCGATCAGCGCGATCGAATACAGCTTCTTCCGATCCTTGCGGAAGGCAAACGTGCTGCCCCTGGGCGCGGAGATTCTCGAGCTCGGCCAAACCAACTGGTACGGCGACGTGGGCCTGCACGACCTGGGTCAGGACATCTACGCCTATGCGCCCGAGGCCGACCGCAAGGCCCTGTTCGACGAGCTGAACGCAGTGTCCTCGCGGCAGCCGCCGGACCTCTTCGCCATGGCCCGGATATTCTGGACCACCTTTCTCCAGCCGGCCTCGCTCACCGCCATCGATTTCCACGGACCGGGGGCGCTCAAGCTCGATCTCAACGGCCCGATCAACCTTGGCCGCCAGTTCGGCATCGTGATGAACCTGGGCACCTTGGAGCACGTCTTCGACGTGGCCCGGGCGCTTCGCACCATCCACGATCACACCGCGCCGGGCGGCCTGATGATCCATGGCCTGCCGCTCACCGGCTGGATCGACCACGGTTTCTACAATTTCCACTCGACCTTCTATTACGACCTTGCCCGGGCCAACGACTACAAGGTGGTGGTGGGTATGGTGGCTGAGGCCGAGCCTCTGAAGTTCACCCAGATGGCCGACCGCGAAAGCGTCCTGGCGCTCAGTAAGGCCGGCGGACTTGGAAACAACGCGCTGATCTACATGATCCTGCGGAAGCCCGCCGAGGAGCGGCCCTTCCAGCCTCCCATTCAGGGCTACTATTCCCCCGGCGCCCTGTCGGATGAAGGCGTCATGGCCTGGACCACCGAGCGTTGAGCGCAGCCGGTCCTCCCCTCCCTTCCGAAAGGGTCCTGGTCACCGGCGGCGCGGGGTTCATCGGCTCGTTCCTGTGCGAGCGACTGGTGGCGCAGGGCGCCGACGTCCTGTGCGTCGACAACTTCTTCACCGGCCGACGGGCCAATGTCGCCCACCTGCTGGGCGGACCGCGGTTCGAGCTGATGCGCCATGACATCACC
>JANPKF010000334.1:0-11163 GCA_031425895.1 Caulobacteraceae bacterium
CTGCGGGCGCGGGCCGAGGCGGTGATCCCCGGCGGTATGTATGGCCACCAGTCGGTCGGCCTGCTGCCCGACGACTACCCGCAGTTTTTCAGCGGCGGCGACGGCGCCCACCTGACCGACGCCGACGGCCGACGCTACCTCGACCTGATGTGCGCCTATGGGCCGAACCTGTTCGGCTATGGCCAACCGGAGATCAACGCCGCCTATGTCCGCCAGCTCGAGATCGGCGACGCCCTGACCGGTCCGACCGGCCTGATGGTCGAACTGGCCGAGACCATGGTGGCGATGGTCGGTCACGCCGACTGGGCGATGTTCTGCAAGAACGGCACCGACGCCACCACCATGGCGATGATGACCGCCCGCGCCCACACCGGCCGCAAGGGCCTGGTGCTGGCCAGGGGCGCCTATCACGGCGCCGCCCCCTGGTGCACGCCAAGGCCCGGCGGCGTAGTCCCCAGCGACAGGGCCCACCAGCATTTCTGCGCCTACAACGACATCGCCAGTCTGGAAGCCGCCGTCGCCGAAGCCGGCGACGATCTGGCCGCCATCTTCGCCGCCCCCTTCCGCCACGACGCCTTCGTCGACCAGGCCGCGCCGGATCTCGCCTACGCCCGGCGGGCGCGCGAGCTGGCCGACAAGCACGGCGCCCTGCTGGTGGTCGACGACGTTCGCGCCGGCCTGCGGGTGGCGCGGGACTGCAGCTGGTCCGTGCTCGGCGTGCAGCCTGACCTCTCGACCTGGGGCAAATGCATCGCCAACGGCCATCCGATCTCGGCCTTGCTCGGCAACGACAAGGCCCGCAAGGCCGCCGCCTCCATCTATGTCACCGGCAGCTTCTGGTACGCCGGGGCGGCCATGGCGGCCGGGCTCGAGACCCTGCGTCTGGTCCGCGAGACCGACTACCTGGAGCGCATGCAGGGCCTGGGAACGCGCCTACGCACCGGACTCAACGCGCGCGCCTCGGCGGCCGGCTTCGGCCTGCGCCAGACCGGGCCGGAGACCATGCCGCTGTTCCTGTTCGACGACGACCCCGACCTGCGGCTCGGCTTTGCCTGGTCCAGCGCCATGCTGGCGCGCGGCGTCTACGTCCACCCCTGGCACAACATGTTCCTCTGCGCGGCGATGACGGAGCAGGACATCGACGGCGCGCTGGACGCCGCCGAGGGGGCGTTCGCCGACCTGAAGCGCGACGCGGGATCGCTGGGCCCGGTCGAGAAGCTGGCGTTCCTGGCCGCGCGCTGACAAGCTGAAGAAAACAAGACACACCGGGAGAGAGACATGGCCTTCGCCGACTACGCCGAGCATGACGGATTGGGCCTGGCGGCCCTGGTCAAGTCCAAGAAGGCCTCGCCGGCCGAGATCCTCGAGGCCGCCATCGAGCGGATCGAGAAGCACAACGGCGTCCTCAACGCCGTGGTCCACAAGGAATACGACGAGGCCCGCAAGACCGCCGCCGGCGACCTGCCCGAAGGCCCGTTCAAGGGCGTGCCCTTCCTGATCAAGGACCTCGGCGCCCAGGTGAAGGGCTGGCCCCGCACATCCGGCTCGATGTTCGCGCAAGTCGCCGCCGACGAGGACGACAGCGAACTGGTCCGGCGCTACCGCGCCGCCGGCGTCGTGCTGGTCGGCAAGACCAACACCCCGGAGTTCGGCATTCCCGGCGTCACCAACAGCCGGCGCCTCGGCAAATGCTCCAATCCCTGGGACACCACCCGGATCAGCGGCGGCTCCTCCGGCGGCGCGGCCAGCGCCACGGCCTCCGGAATGGTCCCCCTCGCCCACGCCAGCGACGGCCTGGGATCCATCCGCATCCCGGCCGCCTGCTGCGGCCTGGTCGGCATGAAGACGACCCGCGACCGCAATCCCAACGGCGGCGAGGATTATGACCGCGCCATCGGCTTCTCGGTCGATCACGTGGTCAGCCGCACCGTGCGCGACAGCGCCGCCATGCTCGACGCCACCGGCTATCCGGAACCGGCCAGCCCCTACGCCAGCCCGGCCAAGGAACGGCCCTATCTGGAGGAAGTCAGCCGCTCCCCCGGCAAGCTGCGCATTTTCTGGTCGCCGGAAACGCCGAACGGAAAGCCGATCAACGAGGAAGTCGCCGCCAGGCTGGCCGAAACCGCCGCAACCCTGAAGGCGCTTGGCCATGAGGTGGTCGAGCAGGGCCTCGGCATCGACTACCGCACCCTCTACCGGTCCCAGGCGCTTGTCTCGGCCAGCAACTTCTCGGCCGGCGTGCGTCGCTGGGTCGAGATGCTGGGGCGTGAACCCGCCGAGGGCGAGCTCGGTAACCTGGCGCGGCGCGGCTACGAGGCCGGCAAGCGGATCACCGGCGACCAGGCGATGTGGGGCTGGCAGCAGCTGCGGCTGATCAATCGCGAGGTCCTGCGCAACTTCGAAAATTTCGACGTCTATCTGACGCCGGTCCTGGCGACGACGCCGCCGAAGCACGAGTACCTCGACACCCAGACCGACGACCTGCGCGCCTTCGACAAGGCCCAGGCGGCGACCTTCCCCTTCACCCCGCCGTTCAACTTCACCGGCCAGCCGTCACTGAGCCTGCCGCTGCATCAGTCGTCGGACGGCCTGCCCATCGCCATGATGTTCACCGCCCGCTACGCCGACGAGGCGACGCTCTATCGCCTGGCCGGACAGCTGGAGAAGGAAATGCCCTGGAAGGACCGCCGGCCGGCCATCTTCGGCTAATGGCTATCAGTCTGAGGGCGGCGTCTCCCAGGTGTAGGCGCCGCTCTTCGGGTCGAACACCCAGAGCACGCGCTCCAGATCGTTGTTCTTGCGGTACATCGGAATGCCGAGCCCCGGCAGGCCGTCGCGCGCTTCGGAGACGTCGATGGTGACGCCGCCCTCCTCCTTGGCGAAGGCGTTGTTGGTCATGGCGGCGTCGATGGCCAGGGTCCAGCGGCCCTTGCGGTCCTCGACCCAGATCAGCACCTGGCAGCCGGCCGAGCCGCACCAGTAGGGGTCGTCGCCGAACTGGGCGATGGCGTAGCGCCGCCAAGGCCCCTCCCCGGCCGCCCCGATGAAGACGCAGAAGCCGCGCCGGTCGGCGGAGGCCTCCTGCACGGCGGGCGTCTCGGTGATGGCGGCATAGACGTCGGCGTAGGCCGGGTAGCGCTTGCAGTCGAGCAGGCCGACCGGGCTCTCATAGGGCCAGGCGTTGACCGACGACTGGGCCAGCGCCGGACTGGCGGCCAGAACGACGGCGGCGGCAAACAACAGGGCGCGCATGGGGGATCTCCGGATGTAGCCGGAGACTAGTCGGACACAGCCTGCTGTAATGCCCTGAAGAGGGGGCAATCAGCCCTCGTCGCTGCCCTTGGGCGGATCACCCTCGAAGCTCTTGGGCGCGCGGCGGCGCTTGGGCTTGGCCGGGGCTTCGGCCTCATCGGCGGCCGGCGCGGGGGCCGAGCGCGACAGGAAGCCGGGCAGTTCCGAAACGGCGCCGTCCTGGCCGCGCAGGCGGGGCGAGGGGCGCTTGGGTTCGGGGGCGAGCGGCGCCGCAGTCATCGGCGCGGCGCTTTGGGGTTCGATCACCTGCAGCGGGTCGCGGGTCTCGCGGGCTTCGGCGCGCTCCTCACGGGGACGATCACGCTCGTAGCGGCTGCGGCGCGGTTCGCGCTCCTCGCGGGGGCGGTCATCACGGGGCGCTTCTTCGCGCGGCTGCTGCTGCTGCTGCTGCGGCTCACGCGGCTGGTCGCGATCCCGGGGACGATCATCACGGTCGCGGAAGCGGTCTTCGCGCGGACGCTCGTCACGGGGACGGTCATCGCGGGGCCGGTCGTCGCGGGGCCGATCATCACGCGGACGGTCGTCGCGCGGACGGTCGTCACGGTTGCCGTCGCGATCCCGCGGGCGGTCATCGCGGGCCTGTTGCGACTGGCCGCTCTGCTGACCATCGCGGGGCCGGTCGTCGCGGTCGCGCCAGCGGTCGCGCGGACGGTCGTCGCGGTTCTGGTTGTTGTTGTTCTGGCGATTGCCCTGGTAGCCGTCGCGATCCCGGTCGCGGGGGCGGTCATCGCGGTTCTGGTTGTTGTTCTGGCGGTTCTCGAAGCGGGGGCGCTCCTCGCCGTCTTCGGGTTCCGGCTTGTTCTCGGTGGCCTCGGCGATCTGGGCCTCGGTCGGCTCTTCGTGCTCGGCCTCGAAGTCGATGTCCATGCCGGAGCTGTAGACGTCGCGCCCGATGATGTCGGTGACCGGCCGGTTGGGCTGGATGGCCCGGATCAGGCGAAAGTAGTGCTCGGCGTGCTGCAGATAGTTCTCGGCCAGCACCCGGTCGCCGCCGGTCGTCGCATCGCGCGCCAGCTGCTGGTACTTTTCGAAGACGCTCTGGGCGGCCCCGCGGACCTTGATGCCCTCCGGTCCGTTGGAGACGTAGTCGCGGTTGGCGTTATCCTGCTGCGGCTTTTTACCGGTTTTCCGGTTTCGGCCGCGCTGCCGCTTCATGCCCTTGAAATCTCTCATGATGTTCCTGTCGCCCGGGCCCGGCCTTCGCCAGCCCTGAAGCTTGCCTTGTGACGTGTCGGACGCTGTCTGGTCCGTGACTGTCCTGTTGGAGTGGTCCTTGGGTTCCCGCCCGGCTCGCAGCCCATCGTGGCTCGCGCGCCCGCCGTTTCAGGTCACCCCGGTACGGCTTTTAAGGTAGGGAACGAGTCAGGATGTAACCCCTCACCCGATTGTTTCCAAGGGGTTTTTGAAACCGGTGACAACACGGTCCCGCGTGCCGAGGTCCTTGGTGGTGCGAACCTGGTCGGCGCCGACCGCCTTGAACAGGGCTTCGACCGCCGCCGACTGGTCATGGCCGATCTCCACGGCGAACAGGCCGCCGGGCTTCAGCACCCGCAGGATTTCCGGCGCCAGCAGGCGATAGGCGTCGAGGCCGTCCGTCCCCCCGTCCAGCGCCAGGCGCGGTTCATGATCGCGCACCTCGGGGTCCAGGGTGTCGATTTGGCTGGTCGGGATGTAGGGCGGGTTGGAGACCACCAGGTCGAACTGCGCCTCGCCCAGACCGGCCGTCCAGTCGCCGTGCATGAAGGCGGCGCGGTTGTTCAGGTCCAGGTTGGCGGCGTTCTCCTTGGCCACGGCCAGGGCCTCGCTGGAGCTGTCGATCCCCAGACCCCGGGCCGCAGGCCGCTCGGCGAGGATGGCCAGCAGGATGGCCCCGCTGCCGACGCCGAGGTCCAGCATCTGGAAGGCCATGCCCTCCGGAAAGGCCGGCAGCACCACGTCCAGGATGCTCTCGGTGTCGGCGCGCGGAGTCAGCACGTCCGGAGTGACCGACAGCATGATCTTCCAGAACCCCTTGCGGCCGAGGATATGGCTGATCGGCTTGCGGCCGGCCCGCTGGCCGATGAAGTCGTCGAGTGTGGCCTGCTGCTCCGCGGTCATCTCGCGGTAGGGGTCGGTCAGGATATCGGTGCGGGTGACGCCGGCCGCCGCCTGCAGCATCAGCCCGGCGTCGATCGAGGGCTGGTCGACGCGGGCCGCCTTGAGGGTCGCCGTGGCGGTCTTCCAGGCGGTGACGAGATTGGTCATTGGATTTCCAGGATGTCCCCGACGGCGATGGCCCCGCTGTCGGTGACGTTGACATAGATGCCGCACAGGACGTGGGCGTAATGCTCGAACAGGGCGGCGGGGATGTCGATATCCCGTTCCGCCGTCGTCGGATCCACGGCCGTGGCGGCGCAGCGGACGATGGGTTTGTAGACGGTCGCCCTGGCCGTGCCGAGGCTCAACGTCCGCCCGGCCCAGTCGTTCTCGGCCCAGGCGTCCCACCCCTCCACATAGAGGTTGGCCCGGAAGCGCAGCGGGTCAATGGGCCGGCCGATCTTCGCCGCCAGGTCGCGGACGCTGGCCAGGTTGATGATCGAGACGTGACCCAGCGGGTGATCCATGAAGCGGTGGGCGCCGGGGCCCTCGATGACGTTCAGCGGTCCTGTCGCCGTCTCGCCGAGCAGAGCCGCCAGCCAGGCCTCGAAGGCGCCCCGGCCTTCGGGCGTGTTCAGGTCGCCGGCGAAATCAGGCCGGCCCTCGGCGCTGGCGGTCAGGACGCCGGTCGCGGCGTCATAGGCCGTGCGGGCCTTTGCCACCTCGGCGATCTTGGCCAGGACAGTGAATTTCGACTTGGAGATATGGCCGGGGGCAGCAGGGTCGAAGCCGCTCGGCCCATCCTCGACGGCGAACAGCCGGTCGCAGGGAAAGCAGGCGCCGGCGACGAGGTCGGCGCGCTGCAACGGCTCGGGGGTGAAGCCCTTGACCGGGTGGCGATAGAGGCTGTCGACATGAGCGCGCATGGCTCCAAGTGCCAAAGGCGAAGGCTCCCCGCAACCCCCGGCGGCCTGCGGTGTTAGCCTCCTTCGGAGGCGCTGGATGGATTGGTTCAAGGGCAGGGATCGCAAAACGCCCTCACGGAAGGGGGCGGGCGCGACGTTGAACTGGGCGAAGAGCCGGCCCTACGGCCTGCTCCCCTGGATCGCGCTGATCGCCGCCGTCGGCCTGTGGCCAAAGACGACAGCCGCGCTGGAGCCGGAGCCGGGCGGCAAGATCGTTCCGGGCGCTTCCGATCCCCGCCAGATGAGCAGCGCCGCCTTTGCGGCAGACCAGCCGGGCCGTGGTCGCGAGGCGGTGCGGCCGAGCCATATCCCCTTGCTCGGTTGGCGCGACGTGGCCTGGCGGGTCGTCCGCGAGGTTGGCGAGGACAAGCTGCCGTCGGTGGCCGGCGGGGTCACCTTCTACGCCCTGCTGGCGATCTTTCCGGCCATCGGGGCCTTCGTCTCGCTCTACGGCCTGTTCGCCGACGTGGCGACGGTGCGCGACCAGCTGAACGAGATGCGCGGGGTGTTCCCGGCCAGCGTCATCCAGATCGTCGGCGACCAGATGCTGAGGATCACCGGCACGACGGACGGCAAGCTGACCGTGGCCTTCGTGATCAGCCTGCTGGTCTCGGTGTGGAGCGCCAACGCCGGGATGAAGGCGATGTTCGAGGGCTTGAACGTCGCCTACGACGAGACCGAGAGCCGGCCCTTCTTCCGGCAGACCGCGCTCTCCTACGTCTGCACTTTTGGCGCGCTGCTGTTCCTGAGCATTGTGGCGGGCATTCTGGTGGCCTTGCCGGTGGCCCTGGGCTGGCTTGGGCTGGGCGAGCTTTCGCTGGTGTCGATCCCGCTGCGTTGGGGTCTGGTGCTGGGGCTGGCGGCCCTGGCCTTCACCCTGCTCTACCGGATCGGGCCGTCACGGGCCAAGGCCAGGTGGCGGTGGCTGAGCTGGGGGGCGGTGGCGGCCTCGGCGATGTGGCTGGTCGGGTCTCTGGGCTTCAGCTGGTACATGGGCAACATCGCCCGCTTCGACGCCACCTACGGGCCGCTCGGGGCGGTGATCGCCTTCATGCTCTGGGTCTGGTTCTCGGTGCTGATCGTGCTGGTCGGGGCGGAGTTGAACGCCGAGATCGAGCACCAGACGGCAAAGGATTCCACCACCGGGGCGCCGGTCCCGATGGGCCAGCGCGGCGCGGCGATGGCCGACACGGTCGGGGAGGCGCTGGATCTCAGCGAGAAGATCGCCGGCGGCGTGGGGGCGGTGAAGGGGGCGTGGAAGGGGTTGGTGAAGCGAGATCGCTGATCTCCCTCCCCTTCAAGGGGAGGGAGCGCCTGCGCTCCGCCCCCGCCCTACGCCTCTTCCAGCGCCGACAGCCGCGCCGCCTGGTCCTCGGCGATCAGCGGCTTGATGATGTCGTCCAGCGCATCGCCCGGCATGATCCGCTCCAGATTGTAGAGGGTCAGGTTGATGCGGTGGTCGGTCACCCGCCCCTGCGGGAAGTTGTAGGTGCGGATCCGCTCCGACCGATCCCCCGACCCGACCTGGCTCTTGCGCGCCTCTGACCGCGCATCGTCCAGCGCCGTGCGTTGCAGGTCGTACAGCCGGGCTTTCAGGTTCTTCATCGCCTTGCGACGGTTCTCGTGCTGGCTCTTTTCCGAGCTCGTCACCACCACGCCGGTCGGGATGTGGGTGATCCGCACCGCCGAGTCGGTCTTGTTGACGTGCTGCCCGCCGGCCCCGCTCGACCGATAGGTATCGATCCGCAGGTCGCTGTCGTTGATCTCGATCTCGACATCCTCGGCTTCCGGCAGCACCGCCACCGTCGCCGCCGAGGTGTGGATCCGCCCCTGGCTCTCGGTGGCCGGCACCCGCTGCACCCGGTGCACGCCGCTCTCGAACTTCATGCGCCCGAACACCCCGTCGCCGGTCACCGAGGCGATGATTTCCTTGTAGCCGCCCATCTCCCCCTCGGAGATGCTGTCGACTTCGACCTTCCAGCCCTGCAGCGACGCATAGCGGGCATACATCCGGAACAGGTCGCCGGCGAACAGGGCCGCCTCGTCGCCGCCGGTGCCGGCGCGGATTTCCAGGATGGCGCTGGCGTTCTCGTCCTTGTCCTTGGGCGCCAGCATCAGGGCCAGGGCGTGTTCCATCTCCGGCAGGCTGTCCTGCAGCCGCTCCAGCTCGTCGCGCGCCAGTTCGGAAATGTCGGGGTCCGGATCAGCCGCCATGGCCTCCAGTTCGGGCATCTCGGCCCGCACTTTTTCGAGGCCCGCGACCGCATCGGCCACTGGCTTGAGCTCGGCATGCTCCTTCGACAGCCGGACGATCTCGGGACCGTCGGTGGCCGCGCCCATGCGCGCTTCCACTTCGCGGAAACGGTCGAGGACCTGATCGAGACGGGCCTGGGGAAGACGCAAGGGATGAAAACTTTCGTAGCAGAGGGGCCGCATCCTCTACTCTTCTCGCGTGGGAGGCGCCAATCCTCTTGCCAAAATCGCCCCCGTGAGGTTCGTTAACCATGGCTATCGGGGGTACTTTGGGCATGCATGGGGTCAACACCATGAAACGCGGGGGTTTGGGGTCGTGAGCGACGCGCAGCGCAGCTCCCTGGACAGCCGCTACGAGCGGGAAGGGTCGGACCACCATGGTCATGACACCCACCCGGTCGCGCCCGCCGCCACGCCGGCACCCTACCTCGGCCAGCACGCCGTTTCGGTCGGCCTGCCGGGCGCGCCCGGCCAGGTCTTCACCACCCCGATCTCCAGCGTCACCGGCCCCGGCGCCAATGTCTTCACCGGCGCGGTGACCACCGTCCCGGTCGCCACCACCCCGGCCATCATGGTGCAGCAGCCGATGATCGGCGTGCCGCTCGGCGGCATCACGGTGATCAACAATCCCCCGGCCGCCGGCAGCCCCTGCCCCGTCTGTGGCAAGCCGCTGGGCGACCAGGCGGCCCACAAACCGCACGAACACCACGGCCCGCCCTCGGCGCCCCGCTTCAGCAAGGCCACGCCGGAAGTCTTCCGTGACGGCTTCAAGCCCCTGTGGGACGCCGCCCAGGCCGACCAGGCGGCCTATGTCGTGGTCTCCGGCTGCAACAAGCTGCTCAACGTCCTGCTCAAGGAGCTGGAGGTAAAGGCCAAGGCCGACAAGTCGGACGATGATCGCCCCAAACCCTCCTCCGGCTGGTCGCTGTTCGGCGGCAAGAAGGAAGAGAAGAAGCCGACCTACGCCGAGCGGATCGAGAAGCTGCAGAAGAAGGGCTACCTTCTGAAGAGCACGGTCAACGCGGCCAAGGAGTCGGGCATGACCGAGGTGCTGACCGAGAAGATCGACGCCTCGGCAGTGACCGGCGAGATGGCCCGCCGCTATGTCCAGCTGCTCTGGCAGGTGGCCGACCAGGGCTTCGAACAACCCGGCTGGAGCCAGTCCGG
The DNA here is from genome assembly GCA_031425895.1 of Caulobacteraceae bacterium. Taxonomy (GTDB): domain Bacteria; phylum Pseudomonadota; class Alphaproteobacteria; order Caulobacterales; family Caulobacteraceae; genus Caulobacter. The sequence continues at coordinate 9,774 of JANPKF010000334.1, forward strand.
CGAATTCCCCAAGGCCGTTCCCGGCCCGGTGGATCCGCACGCCCACCACGCCCCGCAAGCCGCCCACGCCGGCGGCGGCCACCTCCCGGCGTCCGACTCGCACCACTGACGTCGCGCGCTCCCTCCCCTTCATGGGGAGGGTGGCACGCGAAGCGTGACGGATGGGGAAGTCGGATGCAGCGCGCCGCCCTTCGAAGGGTGGCGCCCTTTCACGCCGGTTCCCCACCCTGGCGGCTTCGCCGCCTGTCCCTCCCCATGAAGGGGAGGGAGGATTTCTGACTCCGCGCCAGCACCCGCGACCGCTACCCTCCCCCAAAATCAAAAGGGAGCCCGCCATGAAAGCCGCCGTCTATTACGAGAACGGTCCGCCGTCAGTCCTCCGCTACGAAGACGCCCCCGACCCCGTCTGCCACCCCAAGGGCGTCGTCATCCGCGTCGAGGCGATCAGCATCGAGGGCGGCGACACCCTCAACCGCTTCGGCGGCGCCCTGGTCAACCACCCCCACATCGTCGGCTCCCAGGCCGCCGGCGAGATCATCGAGATCGGGTCAGACGTCACCCATCTGCGCCTCGGCCAGAAGGTCGCCACCGTCGATGGCTTCGGCAGCCACGCCGAACTGCGCGCCGTGCCCGCCCGCAACTGCTGGATCATCCCGGACGGCTATGACGTCAAACAGGCCTCGGCCATCCCCGTCACCTTCGGCACCGCCCACGACTGCCTGTTCGAGTTCGGCCGCCTGGAGGCCGGCGAGACGGTCCTCGTCCAGGCCGGCGCCAGCGGCGTCGGCCTCGCCGCCATCCAGCTGGCCAAGCGGGCCGGCGCCCGGGTGCTGGCCACCGCCTCCAGCGACGCGCGGCTGGAGAAGCTGAAAGCCTGGGGCCTCGACCACGGCATCAACTACAAGGCCGAAGACGTCGCCCAGGCCGTCATGCGCCTGACAGACAACAAGGGCGTCAATCTGGTCGTCGACAGCGTCGGCGGCGCCACCCTCAAGGGCTCGCTGGCCAGCCTGGGCTACCGCGGCCGGGTCTCCATGGTCGGCAACGCCGGCCGCGAGCCGATGGTGGTCGATGTCGCCAGCCTGATGGGCGGCAACCGCTCGCTGAGCGGTGTCTTCCTCGGCGCCGAGATCATGACCGACCGCGCCCACGACATGATCCAGACCCTGGTGGAGGATTGCGCCAAGGGGGAACTGCAGGTCGTCATCGACAAGGTCTTCCCGCTGTCCGACGCCGCCGGCGCCCACGCCTACATCGAGAGCCGCCAGGCCGTCGGTCGGGTGGTGATGGTTCCGTAAGTGCGTGCTTCGACACGCGGCCTGCGGCCGCTGCTCAGCATGACGAGGGTTTGTGCAACTCCCCCCTCTTCGTCATCCTGAGCAGCCCGCAC
>JANPKF010000335.1:0-2420 GCA_031425895.1 Caulobacteraceae bacterium
CGGGCGTCGGCGTAGCGCAGATCGTCGCTCTGGTAGAGGGTGCGATAGATCAGGGCGAGCGCCGAGATGCGCTGGCGCGTGTCGCCGACCGCCGCCTTGGACGCAGGGTCGGTCAGGGCGCGCTGCTGCATGGATAGCAGCGACGAAATGATCTGCAGATTGTTCTTCACCCGATGGTGGATCTCGCGCATCAGCGCGTCCTTCTCCTCCAGCGAGGTCATCAGCGCCGCGTCGCGGGTGACGATGGACTCCGCAAGCTCGTCGAGGGTCCGCGCCAGCACCCGGATCTCGGCCGGGGCGTTCATGGCCTGTACGGGCCGCACCGAGAACCGGCCCTTGGCATAGATGGATGCGACCCGCTCCAGGTAGTTGAGCCAGCGGATCACAATCCGCTCGCTGACCAGCATCACGGCCGAGAAGGCCAGGAAGAAGGCCAGAAGCGGCATGAACAGGGCACCGACCGGGTTCAGCCTCGCCCAGGACAGCAACCCCGGGGCCGGGGCCGAGAGCAGGGCGTAGACGTCGCGGCCGGCCAGTGCGGCCCCGGCATAGACGCGATGACGGCCTTCGGCGTCGTCGGCCTCGAAGATGGCCGAGGCGTCGGTCCGCGCGCGCTGCACCCACCCGGCCAGAGGCTCATCGCCCGTCAGGGTGAAGGCGTCGATGTCGCTGGCGGTCAGCAACCGGCCGCCTGCATCGGTCAGCGCCGCCTGGGATCCTGCCGGCAGGGCGGGGTCGTCGACGTCCGGCTGCAGGCTGGAAAGCGGGATCAGCGCAACCATGGCGCCGTCGAACCGGCCCATCGGCCGCTCCAGCCGAATGGCGACGATCAGGCCAGGCGGCTGACCGGCGACGGCCGGCGCGCGCACCAACACAGTGCTCTCGCCCGCCCGCAACCGCTCGAACCAGGGACTGGCGTTGACCTGGGTCAGCCAGACCGGGGGCGACGCGCCGAGGCCGCGCGAGGCGCAGGTCGCGGCACCCGTCGGCGTCAGTCGCACCAGCCCGTCCAGTCCTTCCAGCCGCTCCACCAGATCGGTCAATCGCGGCTCGCAGAACACCTCCAGCGCCTCGGGGCGCAAGGCCTGAAGCAGCATTCCGGTGCTGTCCAGCCGGGACTTGGCGCTGGCCGCGGTGCGTTCCGCAGCCAGCTGCAGATCGGTCCGCCGCTCGATGTCCTGCGTGCGGAACGCCGACTGGGCCTGAAATCCTCCGAGGATCAGGAGCGGGAGCAGGGCGAGGGCCATCGCCGAGCCGAGGCGGAAGCGGATGCCCTGGAATTTCGGCGGCCCGAGCCCCCGCCCGAGTCCCTTGGCGAACGCTCTTCCGATCTCGGCCACGTCGTCAGCCTTGCCTGACGCTGCTCAGACGGTCAGCGGCCGCCAGAATGGCGCGCATGGCGTCGCCTGCGGCGCGGCCGTCCCTGGCATAGCCACCCTTTTCGAGCGTGGCCTGGAGAGCCTTGCGGGCCCGGGACACCCGGCTCTTCACCGTGCCCACCGCGCATTGGCAGATGTCGGCGGCCTCCTCATAGGCGAAGCCACCGGCGCCGACCAGGATCAGGGCTTCGCGCTGCTCCTCCGGCAGGGTGGCCAGTGCCAGCCGCAGTTCGTCGAGCGCCACCGGCGATTCCGGATCATCCACCGCCACCAGGGTCCGCTCGGCGGCCTCCTGGTCCAGCTGCGTCTGACGCCACGAGCGGCGCTTCTCGGAATAGAACTGGTTTCGCAGGATCATGAAGGTCCAGGCCTTCATGTTCGTGCCCATCTGATAGCTGGCGCGTGCGTCCCACGCCTTCATCATCGCGTCCTGGGCCAGGTCGTCGGCCGCTGTCGGATCGCCGGTCAAGGTGCGTGCGAACGCTCGCAGATGCGGGATCAGCGCGACCAGTTCCCGCTTGAAGGCGTCGTCGTCGGCTGAGGGCGGTTTCGGCGGCGGATTGGTCGCACCGCTCATGCGCCGCCCCCGCCCGACGAACGCTCATCGGCCCGCCGCAGGATGTCGAGGAACTCGTCGGGAACCGGTTCGTTCACGACCTCGTCGAACATGTGACGCAGTTTTACGCCGATCGCCTGCTGGCGAAGTCGCGCTTCCTCCAGGCCAGGGCCGCCCTTGGGCGGCTTGCCGGGGGGATTGGAATTATCTGTCATAGAGAAAACGGCCGCCACCCTGACGATAGTTGTTGCGAGTGCCGGAACGCCGCCCCGCAGGCCCGGTTCCTAGGGAATCAGCATTTAATGCTCAAGCTTGGGCAGCGAAGCGGAACCGTGGCCGATTTGATACGTTGACGGGCACTGCAGCGGCTCCAGCGTAGGAGCCGTAATCGTCGGGGATTTGACACATGAGCCTGCTGGCCCGCCTTGCGCCGCACCTGCCTTACGTCCGTCGCTATGCGCGCGCGCTGACCGGCGACCAAACCA
>JANPKF010000336.1:0-4679 GCA_031425895.1 Caulobacteraceae bacterium
CCGGTCACTACGATCACGGGCCCGCTGGACATCCACATCTACGACATCGCGCGCATCGAGGTCCTGGCGGGGCCGCAGGGCACGCTTTACGGCGCGAGCTCCCAGGCCGGCACCATCCGCATCATCACCAACAAGCCGAAGATCGGTGTCTTCGAAGGCGCCTTCGACGCCGAGGTCAACACCGTCGCCGGCGGCGACCAGGGCTATGCGGCCGAGGGTTACGTCAACATTCCGATGACCGACAACATGGCCGCCCGCATCGTCGGCTGGTACGTGCATGACGCCGGCTACATCGACAACATTCCCGCCACCCGCACCTATCCGACCTGGGGCGGGACCATCAACAACGACGACTTCGCCGAGGAAAACTACAACGACGTCGACACCATCGGGGCCCGCGCCTCTCTGAAGATCGACCTCGGTGAAAACTGGACCATCACGCCGCAGCTGATGGCCCAGCGCCAGGAGGCGGGCGGCAACTTTTCCTACAACCCGCGGATCGGTGACCTGGCCCAGGCCCGCTTCCGCCCCGAATTCGGCAATGACGAGTGGTACCAGGCGGCGCTCACCGTCGAGGGCAAGATCGGCATGTTCGATGTCGTCTATGCCGGCAGCTACCTGAAGCGCGACGTCGAGACGGCCAGCGACTATTCGGATTACAGCTTCTTCTACGACACCCTGTTCGGGTACGGCGCCTACTGGACGGACAACCTCGGCAACCCGGTCGATCCGACCCAGTACATCAACGCCACCGACCACTATAAACGCCAGACCCACGAAATCCGGGTCTCCTCGCCGGGTGACCAGCCGATCCGTTTCGTTACCGGCCTGTTCTATCAGGACCAGACCCACGACATCTTCCAGGACTACAAGATCGACGGCCTGGGCTCGAATTTCTCGATCACCGGCAAGCCCGGCACCATCTGGCTGACCAGCCAGCAACGGGACGACACCGACAAGGCCGTGTTCGGTGAGGTCAGCTGGGACATCACCCCGGCCCTCACCGTGACCGGGGGCTTGCGCTTCTTCGAGGCGGAGAACGGCCTGCGCGGCTTCTTCGGCTTCGGATCGGGCTACAGCGGCAGCACCGGCGAGGCGGCCTGTTTCGGCCCGGCCATCACGCCCCAGGCCCCCTGCACCAACGTCATCAAGTCGACCAAGGAAGACGGCAATACGCACCGCCTGAACCTGACCTGGAAGATCACCGACGACCACATGATCTACGGCACCTGGTCGACCGGTTACCGGCCGGGCGGCATCAACCGCCGCGCCACCCTGCCGCCCTACAAGTCGGACTTCCTGACCAACTACGAGGTCGGCTGGAAGACCACCTGGCTGGACGGGGCACTGCGCTGGAACGGCGCCGCCTACTTCGAGGAGTGGGAGGACTTCCAGTTCTCCATCCTCGGGGCCAGTGGCCTGACCGAGATCAAGAACGCCGCCCAGGCCGAGATCTACGGGGTCGAGACCGACGTCGTCTGGCGGCTGAGCAGCGACTGGACCGTCTCCGGCGGCGCCGCCTACACCAACGCCGAACTCGCCGACAACTACTGCGGTTTCACCGACGCCAGCGGCAATCCGGTCACCAACTGCGCCAGTCCGCTGTCGCCCTCTGGCACCCAGCTGCCGGTGACGCCCCGGTTCAAGGGTAACCTGACGGTCCGCTATGACTTCGTCCTGGCCGACATGGACGGTTTCGCCCAGGGATCCTGGGCCGGACAGTCGAGCAGCTACGCCGACCTTCGCCTCGTCGAGCGCGACATTCTCGGAAAGCAGGACAGCTGGCAGACCTTCGACTTCGTGGTTGGCCTGAAACCCGGCGACTGGAATCTGCAGGTCTATTTCAACAATATGTTCGACGAGCGGGCCAGCCTGTTCCGCACCACCCAGTGCGCCGAGGCGGTCTGTGGCGGGGCGGTCTATGTCGTTCCGAACCAGCCGCGCACCATCGGGCTGAAGGTCGGGCGCAAGTTCTAGACGCGACCTTTGTTGCGATCGCGTAACAGTGATCGTCAGGCTCGTTCACGAAGCTGAACCCTTGCTGACAAAGGGCTTCAGAACAGGTTGGGTCGGGGTGGGGTCTTGTCGGGTCACCGCAGTGTTGCGGGGCCGAAACAAGGAACCACCCCGATGTCCATCAAGACCTTCAGCATCGCCGCCCGGGCCGCCGCCGGGGTTCTCGCCGCCGCCGGCGCCGCCAGCGCCGACGACATCCGCCTGGGCGAACCCGGCTACGGCGGCACCGGCTGTCCGTCCGGCAGCGTCTCGACGACGCTCAGCCCGGACCAGAAGTCGCTCAGCCTGATCTTTGACGAATATTCGGTCGAGGCCGGCGGCACAACCGGCCGCACCTTCGACCGCAAGAGCTGCAATGTCGCCATCCCCGTGCACGTGCCGCAGGGCTACAGCCTGTCGGTGCTGTCGGTCGATTACCGTGGCTTCAACCACCTGGAAGGCCGTTCCAGCTCGCAGTTCAACGTCGAATACTTCTTCGCCGGTGGTCGTGGTCCTGCCTTCCGTCGTGACTTCCGCGGTCCGCTGGACAACGACTACCTGATCCAGAACACCATCACCGCCGAGGGAGTGGTCTGGTCGGCCTGTGGCGCGGACGTCAACCTGCGCACCAACTCCAGCATGCGCGTCAGCACCACCGGCCGGGCCCAGGCGATGGCCACCGTCGACTCCGAGGACATCAACGCCGCCCTCGTCTATCACCTCGCCTGGAGGCGCTGCTAGTCGCAGCCTGACCTAACTGGCCCCGCGTAAGGGTCCGTCCGGCGCATCGCCGGCCGGGCCCCCGCGCCCATACCTTTCTTCCCTGCTCGACGGAGACCGTCATGCGCCTTGCCTCCTGCCTTCTCGCCACCGCCGCCCTGCTCACCGCCGCCGCGCCCGCCATCGCCGGCCAGGTGCCATCGGTGACTGCCAAGGTCCGCGCCAAGATGCTGGCTGATCGCGTCACCGGTAGCTGCGGCGGCAGCGACTATACGGTCGTCCCCTCGCCCGACGGCACCTCGATCACGGTCCTGTTCGACAACTTCACCGCCAGCACGCCAGGCAATCCCTGGGTTTCCTGCCCGGTCAGCATCCCGCTCAACCTGCCCGCCGGCTACTCGTTGGGCGTTTATCAGATGGATTATCGCGGCTTCGTGCACCTGGAGTCCGGCGGCACGGCCCGGGTGGCCATCGACTACGCTCTGGGCAAGTCCCATCCGCGCCGCCACGTCCAGACCATCGACAAGGCGACCGACGGCGACTTTACCTTCACCGAGCGGCTGGGTCCCGGTCAGATGAAACGGGCCGGTTGCGGCGAGACGGCGGCCATCAATCTGACCGCCACCCTGATGCTGCCGCGCAAATCCATCACCGGCGAGAGCCAACTGACCCTCGACAGCATCGATGGCGCGAGCCGCGGCGTAACCTTCATGGTCGATCTCAAGCCCTGCAAGCGCTGAGGCGGGTCAGGCGGCCGTGGCCGCCGCCTTCTTCCTGACGAACACCGTCTGGGTGTTGGTGTATTCCAGCAGGCCTTCCAGCGCGCCCTCGACCCCGACGCCCGACTGCTTGTGGCCGCCGAAGGCCGCGAGCGGGGAAAGGTGCTGGCTCTCGTTGATCCAGACGGTGCCGGTGGCCAGGCGCGAGGCGATTTCCAGCGCCTTGTCCTCGTCCGCCGACCAGACCGAACCGCCGAGGCCATAGTCGGAGGCGTTGGCGCGGCCGATGACCTCGTCCAGATCGTCGAACTTCAGCAGCGGCAGCACGGGGCCGAACTGCTCTTCCTGGACGATGCGGCTGTCTTCGGGCGGGTTGTCGATGATGGTCACCGGCACGAAATATCCGGGGGCGGTGCTGGTCTCGCCGCCGACCAGGAACCTGTAGCCCTTGGCCTTGGCGTCGGCGATCAGGTCGAGCACGCGGGCGTACTGCAGCTTGTTCTGGATCGGCCCCATCTGGGTGCCCTGCTCGGCGCCGTCGCCCATCTTCACCGTCGCGGCATAGGCGACCAGCGCTTCCTTCAGCGGCTCATAGACGTCCTTGTGGACGTACATCCGCTTGGTGGCGATGCAGATCTGCCCGGTGTTGCGGAAGGCGGCCCAGAACAGCTGCTCGGCCACGGCGGCGACATCGACGTCGGGCATGACGATGGCAGCGTCGTTGCCGCCCAGTTCCAGGGTCACCCGCTTGAGGGTCGAAGCGGCGCTTTCCATGACCTTGCGGCCGGTCTGGGTCGAGCCGGTGAAGCTGACCTTGTCGATACCGGGGTGGCTGGTCATCCAGGGGCCGAGGGCGTCGCCGCCGGTGACGATGTTGAGCACGCCGGGCGGCAGGACATCGCGCAGGATCTCGCCGATCTTCAGGGTGGTCAGCGGGGTGAAGGGCGAAGGCTTCAGCACCACCGTATTGCCGGCAAGCAGGGCCGGGGCCAGCTTGAACATCGCCAGGATGACGGGGAAGTTCCAGGGCGCGATGGCCCCGACGACGCCGATCGGCACGTGGCGGGTCTCGCCCCGGCGCTCGGCCGTGTCCTCGACCACATGAACGGGCAGGTCGAGGCTGGCGGTGGCCTGCAGCCAGTAGGCGCCGCCCATGACGTCGCCGAAGGCGTCGCCGTGCGGCTTGCCCTGCTCGCGGGTCAACAGGCGTTTCAGGTCCTCGCCCTTGGCGGCGATCGCCCCGGC
>JANPKF010000337.1:0-1803 GCA_031425895.1 Caulobacteraceae bacterium
GCCCGGCACCTGCTCTTCCTCGACGCCGACATGCTGCCGGACAGCGCGACCTTCGTCGCCGACTGGCTGGCTATCGCGGGCCAGGACGCCGCCGTCGCCTTCGGCGGCTTCTCCTTCGAGCGCACGCCCCTCGACCCTCGCTTCGCCCTTCACCGGGCCATGGCCCTGCGCAGCGACTGCCTGCCCGCCGCGCAGCGCAGCCAGAACCCCGAGAAGCACGTCTTCACCTCCAATCTGCTGGTCCGCCGCGATGTCTTCGAGACCGTGGCCTTTGACGAGCGGTTCACCGGCTGGGGATGGGAAGATGTCGAGTGGGCCATGCGGATCGCCAGGCGCTGGCCGATCCTCCACCCGCACATTCCGGCCAGCCACCTTGGCCTCGACACCGCACCGGCCCTCGTCGCCAAGTACCGGCAGTCGGCCGCCAACTTCGCCCGGGTGATCGAGGCGCACCCGCAGGTCGTCAGCGGCTACGCCAGCTTCAAGGTGGCCAGACTGATCCGCCGCCTGCCCCTGCGCGGACTGCTGCGCGAAGGCGCCCGCCTGGTGGCCCTGACCGGCGCTCTTCCCGCCCGCGTGCGCGCCTTCGCCATGCGCCTCTACCGCGCCGCCCTCTACGCCGAGGTGGTCTGATGGAAGCCTATTCCGCCGACCGGTCGCTGCGCGGCAAACTGCGCCGCCGCTACACCCGCCTGGCCTTCCGCAAGCCGCTGCGCCTGTCGCTGGACCGGCCGATGATCACCTTCAGCTTCGACGATGTCCCAGCCACCGCCGCCCTCGCCGGGGCCCAGGTTCTGGAGGCCGCCGGCCTGCGCGGGACCTTCTACATCTGCGCCGGCCTCGAGGACGGCCTGGGCCCGATGGGCGCCTACGGCTCGTCGGAAGACGCCCGCCGCCTTGTCGCCGCCGGCCATGAAGTCGCCTGCCATACCTTCAGCCACCTCGACTGCGGCCAGGCCGACCAGGCGACCATCGCCGCCGACGTCACCCGCAACGGCCACGCCTTGGCGATGCGCGGCGCCCCCGATCCGGTCAGCTTCGCCTACCCCTATGGCGACGTCTCCTTCGCCGCCAAGAAGGCCCTCGGCGGCCGCTTCAAGACCCTGCGGACGGTGCAGGCCGGCGTGGTTGCCGACGGCGCAGACGCCAACCAGCTGCCCGCCGTCGGCATCGAGGGTGACGACGGCGAGGCCCGCGCCCTGCGCTGGATGGACGAGGCGGCCCGCCGCAAGGCCTGGCTGATCCTCTACACCCACGACGTCGCGGAGACGCCCTCGGCCTGGGGCTGCACCCCGGAAGCACTGGCGCGGCTGGCCGAGGGCGCCAAGGCCCGGTTCGACGTGGTGACGATGGCAGAGGGCGCGATACGGGCCGGACTCTGACGTCGAAGTCGGAAAACAACTATGTTAAATCAATAGCTTAGTGAGTATGTCTAGACATATTCACGTAGTTTTTCGACATCTGCCTGGCGCCTGCGCGGCGCCTTTCCGCCGCTGTAGGTCGCCGCGACGCGCTTTCGGGCTACAAACACGGTGCCCCGACCTACAGGCCGGGCTACGCCCCGACCCACAATCGCGCGGCCTCGACCCACGCCAAAGGCAACAGGACAAGGAGTTTGCGCCGAAGTGGGCGGCAGTCCGACGTCATCGGCTTATTCTGTAGCCCCGGAGACGGCGGTACAATGGGTTGCCGCTTCGATAGTCGCGGCCGGCAAGGGAGACGCCTGAGGGCCCTTGTTTCAGGGCGCCTTCGATCCTCCAGATCAGTCCTGATCCCGATCCGGCAAGGCCAGCTTCACCGCCA
>JANPKF010000338.1:0-3064 GCA_031425895.1 Caulobacteraceae bacterium
GGTCGCCGGGCAGGTGGTTGCGGGTCATCAGGTCCAGGGTGCGGGGACCGATGATCCGCACCCCGTCCAGCTCGCCGCCGCGGCGCAGCATCTCGGCGAAGCGCATGTAGTCGGCGCAGGTGCCGGTCAGGCCGCCGCCGCCCGACAGGAAGCCGGCCGGCTTGAGGTAGGCGCTGGTTCCGGCGTCGTCCATCAGGCCGAGAGTCTTGTCGGCAGTGCGCTGGTAGTTGGAGGCGAAGCGGTGTGCCTTCTCCGGCGCGACGTGGAAGGCGGTGTCGACCATGCCCAGCGGATCGAAGATGACGTCCTGCAGGTACTTGTCGAAGGGCACGCCGCTGATGCGCTCGACCAGGGCGCCGCAGACGTCGGTGGCGAGCGAGTACATCCACTTCGTGCCCGGCTGGAACAACAGGGGCACCTGGGAAAGCTTGGTCATGAATTCGGAGAGGCTGTCGGTCGAGCCGAGGCTGCGAACCTTCAGGCCCCGGTAGACCTTGTCGACCGGATGCTGGATGCCGACGCCGGGCAGACCGCCGCCGTAGGTCAGGCCGCTCATGTGGGTGAGGACGTCGCGGATGCTGACCGGGCGGTCGAGCGGCGCGGTGACCATGTCCTCGCCTTCGCCGGAAACCCAGACGCGCTGGTTCTTCCATTCGGGGAAGAAGCGCTGCACCGGATCCTCGAGCTGGAACATGCCGCGCTCGAACAGCGTCATCAGGGCGACCGAGGTGATCGGCTTGGTCATCGAATAGATGCGGAAGATGGTGTCCTCGGCGAGCGGCTTCTGACGCTCGAGGTCCATGCTGCCGAACACGGCGCTGTAGGCGGGGTGGCCGTGGCGGGTGACGGCGATCTGGCAACCGGCGATGCGGCCCTTGTCGATATACTGCTTCTGAAGGTGCTCGCCGATGCGTTCCAGGCGGTCGGCATCGAGGCCGGTCCAGTTCGATTGCGCGTCCATCCTGAAGTCTCCCGCATTTTATGGTTTGTTGCCGGCATCATGGCCGAACAGGCGTTTGAACGCCAGTTTGAAACTTGGGTACGGTGTCAGCCCTGGGTGACCATGCCGCCGGGCAGCAGTTCGGCGCGGCCGGCCAGGGTCAGTTCGGTGAGGGCGGCCAGCACGGCGGCGACCGGCGCGCCGGTGGCACGGACCAGTTCATCCCGCGAAACGGGCGTCGGCGACAGCAGTTCGGCCAGGCGTTCACGCAGGAGCTCGATGTCGCGATCGCTGACGGCGGCGCCCTTCCAGGCCGGCGGGTCGCGTTCGCGCAGGGACATGTCGCGGATAGCGGTCAGCACGTCGTCGACCGTCTCGCACATCTGGGCGCCCTGGCGGATCAGGTCGTTGGTTCCCTTGGCGCGGGGATCGAGGGGGGAGCCGGGGACGGCGAGGACCTCGCGGCCCTGCTCGTTGGCCAGCCGGGCGGTGATCAGGGAGCCGGAGCGCAGTTCGGCCTCGACGACGACGACGGCCAGGGAGAGGCCGGAGATGATGCGGTTGCGGCGCGGGAAGTCTCGGGCCTGGGCGCGATAGCCGGGCGGGCTTTCGGAGACAACAGCGCCGCGCTCGGCGATCTGGCGATGGAGGTCGGCGTGTTCGGGCGGGTAGATGTCGTCAGGCCCGCCGCCGAGGACGGCGATGGTTCCGGTCGGCAGGGACCCCAGATGGGCCGCGCCGTCGATGCCGCGGGCCAGGCCCGAGACGACGGTGACGCCGGCCTCTCCCAACTGGGACGCCAGGCCCCTCGCGAACTTCTGGCCGCCGGCTGAGGCGACGCGGGCCCCGACGATGGCGACGGTGGGGCGGCTGGCGATGGCGAGGTCGCCGAGCACCCAGATCAGCGGCGGTGGCGGGTCGAGGGCGGCCAGTAGGTAGGGGAAGGCCGGTTCGGAGGAACAGTGGAGCCTGGCGCCGATCCGCTCGCCGGCCGCTAGCTCGCGCCGGGCGTCATTGAGGGTCGGAATCCGCAAGGGGCCGTTGCGTCCAGCCCGGCTGGCGAGTTCCGGCAGCGCCTCCATCACCGCCCGTGCCGAGCCGTAGCGGCCGAGCAGGTTTTCGAAGGCGACCGGTCCGACCTGTTCGGTGCGGGCCAGGCGCAGCCAGGCGAGGCGCTCCTCGTCGGTCATCGGCAGAGCCTAGGCCGGGGCGTCCGACGGGCCGTCGGCGGGGGGCTTTTCCTTCTTGCCGCCGATCTTCGGCTCCGTGCCCTTGAGCAGGCGAGCGATGTTCTCGCGGTGGCGGATGAAGACCAGCACCGCCATGAACACGGCCAGCACGGTCACGGCGTGAGGCTGTTCGGTGGCCAGGGAGAAGAAGGGGGCCAGGGCGACGGCGGTCAGGCCGGCCAGGGAGGAGATGCGGAACAGGAAGGCGACCAGCAGCCAGGTGACGCCGGCCAGCAGGCCGACCGGCCAGGCGATGGCCAGGGTGGTGCCGAAGAAGGTGGCCACGCCCTTGCCGCCCTTGAACTTCAGCCAGACGGGGAAGAGGTGGCCGGTGAAGGCAGCGCCGGCGGCGATGGCCATCAGGACGTAGGCGGTGTGGGCGGGTGTCTGCTGCCAGCGCGTGAACGCGTAGACTAGGCCGACGGCCAGGGCGCCCTTGCCGCTGTCGCCGATCAGGGCCAGCAGGGCGAGATCCTTGCGGCCGGTGCGCAGGACGTTGGTCGCCCCGATGTTGCCCGAGCCGACGGTGCGGATATCGATGCCGGCGATGCGGGCGCTGAGCAGCCCGAACGGGATCGAGCCCAGCAGGTAGCCGCCGACGGCGACAAGCCCAAGCGTCAGGACGGCGGCGGCGGCCAAGGATTCCATGTTTGTTCCTCCCGGGGGGACGATGCGACGGATTGGTTGGGGGCTGCAAGAGGGTGGTTGTGTTCGTGCGTCCTTCGACACGCCCGCTGCGCGGGCTGCTCAGGATGACTAACCTCTTGAACTTCTCCCAAGCGAGTCATGCTGAGCAGCGGCCGCAGGCCGCGTGTCGACGGACGCACCTAGTCAGCCGTCCGATACACCGTCCGCCCATCCACCAGGGTCATCAGCACCTGGCCCTGTAGCCTCC
>JANPKF010000339.1:0-5467 GCA_031425895.1 Caulobacteraceae bacterium
GTCCTCGCCGCGCAGGAACTCGCGCTGCTCCTCGGTCTCCACCCCTTCGGCGACGACCGGGATGTTGAGGCTGCGGCCCAGGCCCAGGACGGCGCGGACGATGACCGTGGCGCGCTCGTCGCGGTGGATATTCTCGACGAAGCTCTTGTCGACCTTGATCTTGTCGAAGGGGAAGGACTGCAGGGTCGAGAGCGAGGAGAAGCCGGTGCCGAAATCGTCCATGGCGATGCGCACGCCCAGGGCTTTGAGCCGGCGCAGGTTGTCGAGGGCCCGCTGGTAGTCCTTGAACAGGGCGCTCTCGGTGATCTCCAGCTCCAGCCGGGCGGGCGACAGGCCGGTGGAGATCAGCACCTCGTGGACCAGGGTCGGCAAGGCCGGATTGTTGAGCTGCAGCGGCGAGAGGTTGACGGCGATGCGCAGCGGCTTGTCCCAGCCGGCGGCGTCGGCGCAGGCGCGGCGGAGCACCCATTCGCCGAGCGGGCCGATGAGGCCGCATTCCTCGGCGATCGGGATGAAGTCGAGCGGCGGCACCATGCCGCGGACCGGATGCTTCCAGCGGACCAGAGCCTCGAAGCCGCAGACCTCGCCGTCGGAGGCGCGGGCCAGCGGTTGGTAGTGGACGACCAGTTCCTCGTCGATGATGGCCTGGCGCAGTTCGCGGGCGAGGTTGCGGCGCTCACGGATGGTCTCGTCCATCTCGCGCTTGAAGAAGCGATAGGCGCCGCGGCCGGTTTCCTTGGCGCGGTAGAGGGCCATGTCGGCGTTGGTCAGCAGGGCCTCGGCCGTGCGGCCGTCGTCGGGGAAGAGGGAGACGCCAAGGCTGGCGCCCATGGCCTGCTCCTGGCCCTCCCAGGTGGTCGAAACCTTGAGCGTTTCCAGCAGGGCGCCGGCCAGTTCGGCGGCGGCGGCCGGTTGGTCGTGGTCGGTGATCTGGACAACCACGAACTCGTCCCCGCCGAGACGGGCGGCGAAGCTGGGCGACGGCAGGTTGGCGGTCAGGCGGCGAGCCGTCTCGATCAGCACCTGATCTCCGGCCAGATGACCGTGCAGGTCGTTGGCTTCCTTGAAATGGTCGAGGTCGACGCAGATGACGGCCAGGGACTCGCCGGAGGCCTCGACGCGTTCGAGGGCGGCCCGAAGCTTGACCTGCAGGGCGTTGCGGTTGGGCAGGCCGGTGAGGCCGTCGTGCTCGGCGAGGTAGCGGATTCTTTCCTCGGCGCCGCGGCGTTCGCGCAGGTCGCGGATGGCCAGCACTTCCAGGCCGGAGGTCTCGATGCGGGCGCCGTCGTCCATCTGGCGCGACAACACCTCGACCGGCACCGACCTGCCCTCACCGATCGGTTGCAGATGCGCCTCGCGGCGCAGCTCGGCGGACTGCAGTGGATCGTCGAAGGTCAGCATGCCCCCGACCAGCGGCTTGCCGACAAGATCTTCCAGCGGTGCGCCGGCCAGGTCGCAGAAGGCGCTGTTGGCGTCGTTGATGCGGCCGTTCTGGATGACGACGATGCCCTCGTAGGCGGCGTTGGCCAGGGTGCGGATCCGCTCCAGGGCCGAGCGGTTGGCGCCGCTCTCGATCAGCAGGGCGCCGAGACCGCCGAGGACGATCAACCCGGTGATCGAGGCCACCGCGAAGGTCATCATGCCGACACCCATCAAGGATGCGGGCACCGCGACGCTGCTGTCCGGGGTAATGGTGATGCCGGCCATGCCGGTGAAGTGCAGGGCGCAGACGCCCAGGGTCAGGGCCGCGCCGGCGGCCATCTGACGCCAGAGGCTGCGGGCCCCGTGGACTATGATCAGGGCGGCGGTGGAGCCGACCACGCCCAGTACGGCGGAGGCGGCGATATAGGCCGGCTCCCAGGTCAGATGGCCCTGGGTGATGAAGGCGCTCATCCCCGAGTAGTGCATGGCGGCGACGCCAAGGCCGACGAGGATGCCGCCGGCAGCCTTGCTCGACCGCTCCTCACCCACAAGCAGGGAGGCGTAGAAGCCGGCCGCCATGAAGGCGACGGCGACCATCAGCGATCCGATGGTCCAGGTGGAGGAAAAGCCGGTCTCCATGCCGGGCTGATAGGCCAGCATGCCGAGGAAGTGGGTGGCCCAGACGCCGGAGCCGGCGACCAGGGCGGTCAGCAGAAGCCAGGCCCCGCGCACCAGCCCCCTGGCGCCGCTCATACGCGAATACAGCCGCATGGCGGTCAGACTGGCCGACAGACAGACAAGGCCCGCCAACACCACGAGCCGGATATCGTGCTCTGTGACGAGACACGAGATGACCTTGAACAACGCCCCACCCCTTCAAACGAGGATTATGGAGAGCAGTATCCGGATCAGTTGCAAAAAAAGCGTTTCAGTCTGGGATGCATCCACAAAATGAGGGGGACGCCGATACGTCAAACGCCCCCGGCCGCGAAGCCGGAGGCGCTCGATGGTGTCCGACGGGCCTGGGCGTCAGGCCGCTTCGGCGGACCGGCGGGCTTCCTGGCCCGACAGGGCGCGGGCGACAGTGACCACGGCGTTGCGCGAGCTGGCCTCCTCGATCGAGGTGTAGGCGTGCAGCAGGTCGATGGCGCCGGGGTAGGCCAGCATGGTCAGCAGGGTCTCGTCGGTGGGGAAGCCACCGGGCTCCTCGCCGACCAGGAAGGCCACGGGACAGTCGAGGCGCCTGGCGGCGCGGACCAGCATCGAGGCCGAGACACGATTGGCGCCCCGCTCATACTTCTGGACCTGCTGGAAGGTGATGCCGAGGGCTTCGGCCAGCGCGGTCTGGGTCAGGCCAAGCGTCTTGCGGCGCATGCGCATGCGGGCGCCAACGGCGACGTCGATCGGGTCGGGCGCGGCGTGCTGAGGACGGGGCAAATCGTATTCTCCGGTCGTGGGTCTAGCCCCTCGCTGGTGAGAGGTATCGTCGAACGCGCCAAGGTCAAGCACACAACCCTGCCATTGGTTTCTCCACCTATGCGGCCAGCTGTGCAAGCGGCGGCGGCTATTGGCCGCAGTTTTTAGACCCGATTTGTGCAGAAAATCAAAGATATGGGGAACTTTCTCCCGTGAGGCGGGAAACTCGGGGGGATTGCACCCGTTCTGAGTTCTCGTCACCGACCCAAGTTGGGCGGATGGAGCGAGTCACACGCCTGGCGGGCATTCATCGGCGGCAAGCGAGAAACGGCGGCAAACCATCGGCCGCCGGCGGCAGGCCGGCAGCCATCTCGCTAATGCGTTTGGGCGGATGGTGGACGTGACAGGGATTGAACCTGTGACCCCCTCGATGTCAACGAGGTGCTCTCCCGCTGAGCTACACGTCCGTACCGGCAGGAAGGCGGGGTCTATAGCGAGGCTTTTCCGGCCGCGCAACAGGCCAGATCGTCAAATGTCGATCATGCCGCCGCCATCATCCGATCAACCTCGGTGACGATCTCGCGAAGGTGGATCGGCTTGGACAGAACCTTTGAGCCGGCGGGCGCGCGATCGCCGGCCGACAGGGCGACGGCGGCGAAGCCGGTGATGAACATGATGCGCAGGCCCGGATGACGGGCGGCCGCGTGGCGAGCCACCTCAATGCCGTCCATGCCGGGCATGACGATATCGGTCAGCAGCAGATCCCAATCCTCATCAAGGCAGCCGGCCGCCTCTTCGCCGTCGGCGCAGGCGCGCACGTCGTAGCCGGCGCGCTCAAGGGCCCGCGACAGGAAGTTGCGCAGGGAATCGTCGTCTTCGGCCAGCAGGATGCGGGGCATGGAGTTCTCTTGAGACCCTTGGCGATAATTTTGGTCGCTTAACCTTACGGCCAAATCCGTAAAGGCGGCGTGAACCTCGCATGCCGGGCGAGCGGAAGCGAATGGCCATGCGACGCTATGAAAGCCTTTGACCCGGCGCCGGGGGCGGACGAAATTGCCGCCATGACGCTGACCGATCCGCTCCGGACCGACGCGCCGGCGGCGCATGCGGACGCGGACGGCGGGATGGCCTACCGTGTCGCGCGGCCGGCGGCGGGCGCGCCGGTGACGCCGCTGATCTTCGCCTCACCCCACTCGGGACGGCACTATCCACCGGAGATGCTGGAGGCGGTGGCGGTCGGCGAGGCGCTGATGCGCCGGTCCGAGGACGCCTTGGTCGACGAACTGATCGCCGCGGCGCCGGAGGCCGGGGTCACGGTGCTGACCGCCGGCTACGGACGGGCCTACATCGACCTGAACCGCGATCCCTGGGAGCTTGATCCCTCTATGTTCGAGGATGACCTGCCGCCGCACGTCCAGGGCCGCACGGCGCGGGTGGCGGCCGGGCTGGGGGCGATCGCCAAGCTGGCCGGCGAGGGCCAGAAGATCTACGGCCGGAAGCTGCGCTTCGCGGAAGCCGAGGAGCGGATCCGTCTGGCGCACCGGCCCTATCACGGAGCCCTGTCCCGGCTGATTGACGAGGCCCATGCCGCGCACGGCATGGCCATCCTGATCGACTGGCATTCGATGCCGTCGGTAGCGGCGAACACTGTCGTCACGCCCAGGCACGGCAAGGGATGCGACATGGTGCTGGGCGACCGGTTCGGGGCGGCCTGCGCGCCGGGCCTGACGCGGCTGGTGGAACGGGAACTGGAGGGGATGGGCAGACGCGTGGTCCGAAACGCGCCCTACGCCGGCGGCTACACCACCGAATTCTATGGCCGCCCGGCCCGCCGCATTCACGCCCTGCAGATCGAGATCGACCGGGCGCTGTATCTGAATGAGAAGACCCAGGAGCCGACCGAGGGCCTGACGGCGCTGAAAGCGGATGTGGCGCGGCTGACGGCGGCGCTGGCGGCCGGCTGGCGGGAGATCTAGGGTCCCGGCCAAAAAAAACGGCCGAGCCCGAGGGCCCGGCCAGTTCATTAGGGAGGAAACGCCCAGGAAGGGCAGAGGCGGCATGGCCGCCTCACGAGGTCAAAGTAGGTTGCGGCGCACAAAACCTCAAGGGCAAAAAGCCCTATGCATCGAAGTTTTTCTGCATCACGCCCCAGAAAACACCCGTAACGTAAGGTGATATCGTGCTCAAACCGTCATATTGCGGCGCACAATAATCAGGCGACAGCTGCCCCAATTCATTGATCCGTGAATAAAAACAAGCGTTTGAACCCGCCTCAGGCTGGGCACACGGGGTTCATTCGCCGTCCGGTCCGCCCGGGGTGGCTTTGTGCGCCGCACTCGCGTACAAGCGCGCGCCTTCGCGGCCCTAACGCCCCTCCCCGATAAAGTTGACCTATGTCCCTGCGCAACATCGCCATTATCGCCCACGTCGACCATGGCAAGACGACTCTCGTCGACCAGCTGCTGGCCCAGTCCGGCGTCTTCCGAGCCAACGAGGCGCAGACCGAGCGCGCCATGGACTCCAACGACCAGGAGCGCGAGCGCGGGATCACCATCCTGGCCAAGTGCACCAGCGTGCTGTGGCACGGTGAGGCGGGCGAGACCCGCATCAACATCATCGACACCCCCGG
>JANPKF010000340.1:0-2525 GCA_031425895.1 Caulobacteraceae bacterium
CCCTGACCCCGTCCCGTTCAGGTGAGACCTGCGCGAACCCAAGATGAAATTTTAGTAATAGTGCGCACTGTGATAATTGCGCGCCACTCTGCATCATGACCAAGAAGTAACTTCCTCAGGAATGCATGGCTCTGTAGCCAACCTCCTCAAGTTTCGGGGCCGCGCCCCGCTCAGGGGAGTGCTTCCATTGACCTCGTTCCGGTCCTATCTGTTCATCGGCGCTGCCCTCGCCGCCTTCTCCGGCGCCGCCCAGGCCCAGACCGCCCCCGCGCCCGCTCCGACGACGCCGGCCCCCGCCAAGCCCGCCCCCAGCGAAGAGACCGCCGTCGAAACCGTCGAGATCACGGCCGCCCCGGCCGAGGTCCGCACCTCGGTCGACTCCACCAGCTATTCCCTCGCCAATGACCTGCAAGCCAGGACCGGAACCCTGGCCGACGCCCTGCGCAACATCCCCAGCGTCGATGTCGACCCGCAGGGCAACGTCTCCCTGCGCGGCGACGCCAACGTCACCATCCTCGTCGACGGCCGCCCCTCTGGCGTGCTCAGCGGCGATGGCCGCGCCCAGGCCATCCTCTCCCTGCCGGCCGACCAGTATGCGCGCGTCGAGGTGATGACCAACCCCAGCGCCGCCTACAGCCCGGAAGGCTCCGGCGGGGTCATCAACCTGATCACCAAGCCCACGGCCGTGAAGCCGGGCAACACCGCCACCGGCTCGGTCCGCGCCAATGTCGGCAATGACGAGCGCTGGAACCTCGGCGTCAGCGCCAACACCACCCTTGGCGACCTGACCCTGTCGGGCGACCTCGGCTATCGCCGGGACGTCGGCCGCCAGAACAGCGACCGCCTGCGCGAACGGCTCGATCCGCTCACCGGCGACGTCCTCTCCACCACTCGCCAGAGCCAGGGCTTCGAAGGTCCCTCCAACGTCGCCTTCGGCCGCCTCAGCCTCGAGTACAAGCTCAGCAAGATGGTCACCCTGGGCGGCGAGCTGCGCGGCAACGACATCGACAACGTCGGCTCGGGCGCGGAAACGCTGGAGACGGTCAACGCCGCCGGCCTGCCTACCGCCGGCTACAACCGCGATCTCGACTTCGGCTTCCAGGGCGACAACGTCGGCGCCACGGCCCGGGTCATCACCCGCTTCGCCGAGGGCCACGACTGGACCAACGAGGTGCGGCTGGACCGCAACCGCGGTCACGTCTCCTTCGCCTCCGTCTTCGACTTCGACCTGCCGCCCGCCGCCGACCTCTACGAGGCCTCCGACAACCGCTTCAACGTCGTCGTCCTCGGCCTGACAAGCGCCTATGTCCGCCCCATGTCGGACGGAGCCAAGCTGCGCGCCGGCTACGAGCTGGAGAGCCGCGACGTCATCCTCCGCCAGTCCACCCGGCGCGGCCCCTCGCCGACCACCCTGGTCCCCGACCCCTTCGTCACCAACCGCTTCGAAATGGACCAGCAGGTCCACGCCCTCTACGGCACCTACGAGCGGCCGTTCGGCAAGAAGGTCTCCGCCCAGTTCGGCCTGCGCCTCGAATACGCCGACCTCGAGCTGCGCCAGGTGACCACCGCCATCACCGAGACCCAGGACTACCTGCGCCTCTACCCGACCCTGCACGTCAACTACCAGGTCACCGACAGCCAGTCGGTCAAGGCCAGCTACAGCCGCCGCATCCAGCGCCCGCAGCCCTTCCTGCTGAACCCCTTCACCAGCTACCAGGACCCCCTGAACCTGCGCGCCGGCAACCCGGACCTCGAACCCCAGGAGACCGACAGCTACGAGGTGATGTGGCAGATGCGGGCCGGCCAGACCTTCTACCAGGTCACCGGCTACTTCCGGGACACCGACGGCGCCTTCACCGAGGTGGCCACCGACATCGGCGGCGGCGTCCTCCTGACCCGGCCCGAGAACCTCGGCTCCCGCCGCGACCTCGGCCTCGAACTGGTCGCCAACGGCCCGATCACCAAGACCCTGAAATACAGCACCAGCTTCAACGTCTTCCGCCAGCAGATCGACGCCGCCGGCCTGCCGGGCGGCGAGGACCGCGAGGGAACCGTCTTCACCGCCCGCGGCAGCCTCAGCTGGCAGCCGACGCCCGAGGACTTCCTGCAGGTCTCCGGCCAATGGCAGGGCGACTCCCTGACCGCCCAGGGCGAACGCCAGGGCGGCGGCCTGCTCAACCTCGGCTACCGCCGCAAACTGACCGAAAAACTGGCCTTCCAGCTCACCGTCCGCGACCTCCTCGACAACTTCGGCGACACCCTCGTCACCGAAACCAGCAACTTCACCGACCGCACCGACCGCGAGTTCGGCGGCCGGGCGTGGTTCGTGGGGCTGACCTACAGCTTCGGCGCGAAGCCGAAGCGGGAACGCGACCCGCAGTTCGACTTGTCGGCGCCGACGACGGGGGGGTCGGGGGGGGTGGCCGATACAGTCTGGCCTCCCCTAACTCCGCTCATTTCGTCGAATGCCGCGACCCAGTGCATAGGGCAGTGGATTCGCCGTTTGAGCGGGAGGCAGCGGTGGG
>JANPKF010000341.1:0-3934 GCA_031425895.1 Caulobacteraceae bacterium
TTGTCAGGCCTTCACTGCTGTTGCTGCTGTTGCTGCTCCTCACGCAGCGCGTCGACACCCCGCCGCCGACCACCCCGGAAAGTCGGCCTCGGCAGGTGGAAGAACTCAGGCTCTGAGACGGCGGACTTGGCCTTGGTGACGGCGACATCGACGGCGACGTGGCTGTCGCTGTCACCCTTGTAGACGCCCCGGCTCGGAGGAACGTCCCCATAGTCCCGCCCGATGGCCACCCCCACGTGACGCTCGCCGGTCAGCATGTTGTTGGTCGGGTCGAAGCCGATCCATCGCTGCGACGGCAGGAAAACCTCGACCCAGGCGTGGGTCGCGTCCGGGTCGGACCGGTCGCCGCCCTTGCGATCGGTGAACAGATAGCCCGAAACGTACCGGGCCGGCAGGCCCCAGTCGCGGGCGATGGTGATCATGATATGGGCGAAGTCCTGGCAGACACCACCGCCCCGCTTGAGCGCCTCGTCGACCTTGCTGTCCGCGCGGGTGACACCGGGCTCGTAGGCGAAGGCGTCGTAGATGGTCTGGTTGAGGTCCCGCAGCCGGCTCAACGGATCACGGACCTGGCTGGCCTCGAGGTCCTTGCTCTGCATGAACGCCCGCAGGGCCGGGGTGATCTGGGTGAAGCCGTGCGGCTGCAGGAAGTCGAAGCATTCGGCCTGGGTGAAGCTGCTCTTCAGCCGGTCCCATTCGCCCAGATCAAGGGATTGAGGCAGTTCGGGCGGGGGCTGTGTCTCGACGCAGGCCCGGGAGACGATGGTCAGCTCGTCGTGCGGCTGGGGCACGTCGAAGTGGTGAACCGCGTTGCCGAAGGGGTCGATGTAGCTGAACAGCTGGGCGCGGGGGTCCAGCTCCAGGTCGAAGCTGATCAGCCTCTGGCGGATCGACTTCTGGGGCTGCATGCGCAGCTCCATCAGGCTTTCCCGGATAGGGCGCTCGTAGTGGTAGCGGGTGACGTGGCGAATATCGAGCAGCATCAGGCCGGCAGCCTCATCTCGAGGGGATAGGCGACAAAGGTCTGGTAGAGGGCCTCGTGGATGCGGCCACAGTCGGCGACCACGCTGGCCAGCAGGGCGGCTGCTCCGTTGGCCTCCAGCTCCTCCAGATCGGTGAATTCCAGGCGCGAGCTGAGACGGCCCGCCAGCCGTTCAGGCCGGCCGCGGCCGCCGAAGGCGACGTGGCTGGCGATGTCGGCCATCGATTCCTCGATGCGGGCCGTGGCGAAGCGGATCGAGCGCGGGAAGTCCTCGTCGAACAGCAGGAAGTCGAGGATGTGCCGGGGCTCGATCTCGGCCGTGTAGGTGCGCAGGTAGGGCTCGAGCGCGCAGCCCATGCGCAGGACGTTCATCAGCGTGACGTGGTCGCCGCTGGGGACCGCGCCATCGCCGAAGGCCGCGCGCAGCAGGCGGGCGATGAGCTGGGCCCGCTCGATGTAGACGCCGAGCATCAGGAACCGCCAGCCCTCGCCATGGCTCATGGTGGCGTCGGCGGCGCCCTTGAACTGGTGCAGGTCGGCGATGATGTCGTGCAGGAAGCCGGTGTGCTCGCGGTCGAAGGTGCGTTCGGCGCCCTTCTCGTTGACGCGCAGATAGAGAAGATTCAGCCGCTCCCACATCTCGGTGGTGATCTGGTCGCGCACCTGGCGGGCGTTCTCGCGAGCCTTGGCCAGGGACATCCGAACCGAGTTGGCCTCGTCATTGCCCAGCGCGAGCTCCTTGGCGGTCTCGAACAGGTTGCTGTCGGCGGCGGTCAGGTCGTCGCCCAGCGCGGAGAGGGCGATGCGGGCCGTCTCGTTGGCGGCCATCGAGCGGTCGAGCGTGGCGTTGAGGGTGACGTCGGCCAGGCGGCAGACGTGCTCGGCCCGCTCCACATAGCGGCCCATCCAGTAGAGGCTGTCGGCAACGCGGGCGAGCATCATGGCGCCACGTCTCCCGGACCCAGAACCCAGGTGTCCTTGGACCCCCCGCCCTGACTGGAGTTGACCACCAGGCTGCCCTTGCGCAGGGCCACGCGGGTCAGGGCGCCCGGAGTGACGACGATCTTTTCTCCGGACAGGATGAAGGGCCGCAGGTCGACGTGGCGGCTCTCGACCCGGCCGTCGATGAGGCAGGGTGCGGTGGACAGCTGGATGGTCGGCTGAGCGATATAGTTGTCGGGATCGTCCTTGATGGCCAGGGCGAAGTCCTCACGCTCCTTCTTCGACGCGTGCGGGCCGACCAGCATGCCGTAGCCACCCGAGGCGCCGACCGCCTTGACGACGAACTTGTCGAGGTTGGCGAGCACATGGCTGAGCTGGGCCGGTTCGCGACAGAGGAAGGTCTCGATGTTGGGCAGGATGGCGTCTTCGCCCAGGTAGTACTGGATGATCTGGGGGACGTAGGCATAGACGGCCTTGTCATCGGCGACCCCGGTGCCGGGGGCGTTGCAGATCATCACGTTGCCGGCGCGATAGGCGTTGAACAGCCCGCCGACGCCGAGACTGGAATCGCGCCGGAATGCCAGGGGGTCGATGAAGTCGTCGTCGACGCGGCGGTAGATGACGTCGACCCTCTGCAGGCCCGTGGTCATCCGCATGTAGACCATGTTCTCGTGGATCACGAGGTCGCGGCCCTCAACCAGCGGCACGCCCATCAGCCGGGCGAGGTAGGCGTGTTCATAGTAGGCGCTGTTGTAGACCCCGGGTGTCAGGACGACGACCTGCGGGTCGGGCCGCCATTCCTGGGCCATCGACTTCAGGGTGGCGAGGAGCAAATCCGGATAGCGCTCGACCGGCCGCACGCTGGCGGCGCGGAAGGCGCCGGGGAAGGTGCGGCGCGCCGCATCCCGGTTGGCCAGCATGTAGGAGACGCCGCTGGGAACCCGCAGGTTGTCCTCCAGGACATAGAAGGCGCCGTCCTGGCCGCGGATCAGGTCGGAACCACAGACGTTGGCATAGGCCTTGTGCGGCACATAGAGGTGCTGCATCTCGCGGCGGTAGCTGGGCGCCCCCAGCACCAGGTCGCGCGGGATGATGCCGTCCATCAGGATCTTTTGCTCGCCGTAGATGTCGGCGAGGAACATGTTGAGGGCGCGCAGGCGCTGGGTCAGGCCGGCCTCGATGACATCCCACTCGGCGGAGGGGATGATGCGCGGGATCAGGTCAGTGGGGATGATCCGCTCGGTCGCCGCCTCGGCGCCGTAGACGGTGAAGGTGATGCCCTGCAGAAGAAAGCTGCGCTCCAGCGTCGACTGGCGGGCGTTGAGGTCTTCGGCGGAGAGACTGGTCAGCCGCTCATGCATCACCCCGTAGTGGTCGCGCACATCACTCGAGGCGTCGTACATTTCGTCGAAGGCGGCGCCCGGCGTGTAGAAGGGCTGGGGCATCGGCTGGCCCTGAGACTGGCTCTGGCTCTGCCGGCCCGATGATTGGCTCTGGGATTGGCGCTGCTTCGGGTTGTCGGCCACGTGAAGTTCAAATCCCCAAAGACAGGCCGCCGTCGGACGAGCCCTTACAACAACGCTTCACTAGCCGGTCCGGCGCCAAGGTGCGCGGATGCGGTGCGAGTCGGCGGCTGCAAAACGCCGCTGCCCGACATTTGTGCAGGGTTTGGGCGCGGTGGGAAGCGGGCCGACGGCGTGAATGGCGGCGACGGCGCCGCCGATCGGAGCGGCCGGGCGCTCCGCAGGTCGCGTGAGCGACCAGGACTTTTCCGGTTTCCCACTGCCGCCTCAACGCTCTGTCAGCTCTATCCCCGCATTGAGGCGTTAAGCTCGGGGCAAAGGGTAGGCGCGGCGGATAGCAAGCTGGAGGCCTGAACGTGACTAACGGCGGCGTCATCGTCACACTGCCCGATGCCAGCTTCTTCGGCTGAGCCGTGTCGTCGGCCGGCGATGTCACCGGCGACGTTGGCGGCTGGCTGCTTTAGGCCTGCTTCGGCCCCTCGGGGGT
>JANPKF010000342.1:0-1978 GCA_031425895.1 Caulobacteraceae bacterium
GCGAGCACGACGCCCGGCGGGGGGCTGTGCGTGGGCAGCAGGCTGCCGCGCATGACCGCTGCGACACCGCCCAGGGCCACCAGGGCCCCGAGCGCGCCGCTGGCCACGCGCCACTCCCGCACTTTCAGGAGCTTCAGCAGGCTGCGGCGGCTGGTCCACACCAGCAGTCCGACCGCGCCGGCCATCAAAAGATAGATCATCGTGGAAAGCTCCCCGCCTTACTCGGCGGCGAGCAACACATCGCCCGAGAAGGCCGAAAGTCCAAGCGAATGCATCAGGGCCCGAAGCTCCTGGCGCGCCGCGACGTGGCTGAGCGCCACCGGGATCGGCCGGACCTTGGCCGACAGGTCGGCGATGGTCAGGCCGAAGGGGAAGAGCTCGCGGTAGATGACCCGGTCGCGCAGGCCGGGGCCGGTGCGGAAGCCGACCCGCTTGGCCAGGGCCATCAGGCGGTCATCGACGCGCTTGCGGTTACGGGCGTCGGCCGAGGCCAGGCGGTTGCGCAGCACCACCCAGTCGAGCGGCTGGCGCTGGCCGGTCATGGCCCGGGCCTTGCGGGCCTCCCAGACGGTCTCGGAATAGAGACTGGGCTTTTCCAGCTCGAGGGTCACCGGGTTGACGCTGCCCAGCATGTCGAAGTCGACGAAGCTGTCGTTCATCGGGGTGACGATCAGGTCGGCGCGGGCGTGGGCGGCGCGGCTGAGCGGGGTGTCGCCACCGGGGGTGTCGATGACCAGGAAATCGGCGTCCTGGTGGCCGGCGGCGAAGGCGATCTCGAAGGCGGCCATCTGCTCGGTCGCGTCGGCCCGGTGCAGGGCGACGCCGTCCTCGGACGGGTTACGGATCAGCGGCTCGGGCAGGCTGACCTCGGGCTGCGAGGCGAGCCAGGCGTGGCGGTTGCGATAGAACTTGGCGAGCGACGACTGGCGCAGGTCCAGGTCCATGATCGCAACACTGGCGCCGCCGTGCAGCAGGGCCGCGGTCAGATGGATGGCGATGGTCGACTTTCCGGCCCCGCCCTTCTCGTTGCCGACGACGATGACCCGGGGCATCTGCTTCGGGGTCTGGTTCATGGCGGTCTCCTTCCGCATGCCGCGACTCACCGAGCCCGGGCCGTTAACGATCCACCCGGCAGGCCCTCAGGGCAACGTGACCGAAGCGATTGTCCACAGGCGTGTGGAGAACCCCGGTCACGCTGGACTTGGCCCGCGGGGTTGCGCGATAAGCCGCGCCTGTTGCACTGCAAAGGAGGCACGCGTGAGTCAGCGCCCCGCCATCGTCCGTACCGTCGCCGACCTGCGCCAACAGGTCGCGGCCTGGCGCGCGGCCGGAAAGCGCGTGGCCATGGTCCCGACCATGGGCGCTTTGCATGAGGGGCATCTGTCGCTGGTCAGGCTGGGGCTTCAGACCTGCGATCGCGTGGTGGCCTCGATTTTCGTCAACCCGGCCCAGTTCGCGCCGCATGAGGACTTCGACGCCTATCCGCGCGGCGAGGGTCGCGACGCCGAGCTGCTCGGCGATGCGGGTTGTGAGCTGATCTTCGCGCCGGGCGTGGAGGTGATGTATCCGCCGGGCTTTGCGACAGCGGTGACGGTGGCCGGGGTCTCCGGGCCGCTGGAGGGCGAGAAGCGGCCGCAGTTCTTCGGCGGGGTGGCGACAGTGGTCTCCAAGCTGCTGATCCAGTGCGGGCCGGACGTCGCCCTGTTTGGCGAGAAGGACTACCAGCAGCTGCTGGTCATCAAGCGGATGGCGCGGGACCTCGACCTGCCCGTGGAGATCATCGGCGGGCCGACGGTGCGGGAGGCGGATGGTTTGGCGATGTCTTCCCGGAACGCCTACCTGAGCCCCGAAGAGCGGAAAACGGCGGCGGTTGTGCCGGCGGTGATGGCGGAGGCGGTCGAGGCCTTGCGTGGCGGGGCGGCTGCCGGCGAGGTCGAGGCGGCGGCGGTGGCCCGGCTGGCGGCGGCGGGGTTCGGGC
>JANPKF010000343.1:0-2266 GCA_031425895.1 Caulobacteraceae bacterium
GCGGCGCCGACGCCGCCGTCTTCCTGATCGACCCGGCGACCGGTGTGCTGCGCTTCGCGACCGCGCCGGACTTCGAAAACCCCGGCGACGCCAACGGCGACAACGCCTACCAGGTCACCGTCCAGGCCAGCGACGGAACCCTGACCGACACCCAGGCTTTGACCGTCACCATCACCAACGCCAACGAAAGCCCGGTGATCACCTCCGGCGGCGGCGGGGTCTCGGCTTCCTACAACGTCAGCGAGGGCACGACCGGCTCGATCCTCAACACCGCCGTCGATCCGGACGCCGGCTCCACCCTGACCTGGGCCATCATCGGCGGCGCCGACCAGGCCTTCTTCGTCATCAACGCCTCGACCGGCGTCCTCGATTTCGCCAGCCCGCCGGACTTCGCCACCCCGCTCGATAACGGCGGCAACAACATCTACCAGGTGCAGATCCGCGTCAGCGACGGGGCCCGCACCGACGTCCAGACCCTCAACATCCGGGTCATCGACACCAACGGCGCGCCGGTGATCAACTCCCTGGGCGGCGGCCCGAACGGGGCCTACGCCATCTTCGAAGGGACCACGGGCCCGACGACGGTCAGCGCCACCGATCCGGACGGCACGACGCCGACCTACAGCATCATCGGCGGCGCCGACGCCGGCTTCTTCACCATCAACACCATCACCGGCCTGCTGGAGCTGGCCGCCGCCCGTGATTTCGAGACGCCGGCCGACGCCAATGGCGACAACATCTACGAGGTCATCGTTCGCGCCTTCGACGGGGCCTTGAGCGACACCCAGACGATCCAGCTGACCATCCTCAACACCAACGAGGCTCCGGTCATCTCCACGGACGGCGGCGGGCCGTCGGCGACCGTCAACGCGACCGAGAACTCCACCACCGTCACCACGGTCGGGGCCGGTGACCCGGACGCCGGAGCCAGCCTGACGTTCAGCATCGTCGGCGGCGTGGATCAGGCGCTGTTCACCATCAACGCGACCACGGGCCAATTGGGCTTCGTCAGCGGTCGCGACTTCGAAAGCCCCACCGACACGGGCGGCAACAACGTCTACGACGTCACCGTCCAGGTCTCGGACGGAACCCTGATCGACACCCAGGCCATCGCGGTCACGGTGACCAACGGCAACGAGGCGCCGCAGATCAACTCGGGCGGCGGCGGGGCCAACGCCACCGCCAGCACGCCGGAGAACCTGCTCGGCGTCACCACGGTCACCGCCAGCGACCCGGACGCCGGATCCGCCCTGACCTTCTCCATCGTCGGCGGGGCCGACCAGGCGCTGTTCACCATCGACCCGACCACCGGCCTGCTTGCCTTCATCAGTACACGGAATTTCGAAGCTCCCGCCGACGCCGGGGCCGACAATGTCTATGACGTCGTCGTCCAGGTTTCGGATGGCGCGCTGACCGACACCCAGGCCATCGCGGTGACGGTGACCAACACCAACGAGCCGGTCGCGATCACCTCCGGCGGCGGCGGGACCAACGCCACCGCCAACATCGCCGAGAACACCACCGCCGTCACCACGGTCACCGCCAGTGATCCCGACGCCGGCGCGACGCTGACCTTCAGCCTGGCGGGCGGGGCCGACCAGGGCCTGTTCACGATCAACGCCACGACCGGGGCGTTGAGCTTCATCGCCGCCCCCGACTTCGAAGCCCCGGCCGATTCCGGCGGCGACAACATCTATGACGTGATCGTCCAGGTCTCCGACGGCGCCAACACCGACACCCAGGCCATCGCGGTCACCGTCACCGACATCGCCGAGGCGCCGACCATCACCTCAGACGGCGGCGGCGCCACCGCCAGCCTCAGCCGGGTTGAGAACGGCACGGCGGTCACCACGGTCACCGCCAACGACCCCGGCGGCGCCCCCCTGACCTACGGCATCACCGGCGGCTTCGATCAGGCGCGCTTCACGATCGACAGCAGCACCGGGGTGCTCAGCTTCATCGCCCCGCCCGACTTCGAGGCGCCGACCGACAGCAACAACGACAACAGCTACCAGGTCGTGGTCCAGGCCTCGAACGGCACGTTCAGCGACACCCAGGTGATCACCGTCGCGGTGACCAACCAGAACGAAGCCCCGGTCATCACCAGCAACGGCGGCGGCGCGGTCGGTGGCTATACGATTTCGGAAAACACCCTCGGGCCGAACGGGATTGTCGCCGTCGACCCGGAAGGGTCGGCCATCACCTACAGCATCATCGGCGGCCCGGACGCCGCCCGCTTCGTGATCAACGCCGCCGGCGTCATCCA
>JANPKF010000344.1:0-2546 GCA_031425895.1 Caulobacteraceae bacterium
CAGCTGCAGCTCGATCTGCTTCTGTTCGGAGACATCGACCAGATAGGCGGTCAGACGGCCGCCTTGACGGTTCAGGTACAGGTGCCCGATCCGCGCGTTGTCATGCGCCAGCCGCACCTCGAACGGTCCTGCGCGGCCCTCGGCGGCGCCCAGCCCGGCATCCAGCCTCGAGCTCTCGGCCACCAGTTCGCCAAACACCAGGCCCGGCCTGGAAGCCCCGCCGGTGATCTCGCCCAGCGCCGTATTGGCCTCGACGATCCGGGCCGTGAACACGTCCGCCCCGTCCAGCAGCGCCGCCCCGAACGGCGAGGCCGCCGCCAGCGCATCCAGCCCCGCCTCGTCGGCCGTCGGAATCGCCAGGGCCCTGGGACTGATCTCGGTCGGCGCCGGAACCTGCGCCTGCACCGTCGCCAGCCGCAGCAGGAACCGGCCCGGACCCAGAGCCGCGACGGAAAGATCGCGGTCGCCGTCCTTCACCTTCAGGGTTGTCTGGGCAGGCAGTCCCCGACGGGCGCGGTTGAAGGCTCCGTACAGTCCGGCCGCCTGACCATTGCGCGGCAGCCGGCCACCGGCCCCCAGCTCGGCGGTCCAATGGTCGTTGGCGACGATGATCTTGCCGTCCAGCCCGGCCACGGCCGCCGCCTCGGGCAACGCATCGACCACGGCTTCCAGCATCGGCGCGTCATCGGCCTCGACGGTGGTCCCGGAGGCGCGGAAGGCGATCAGCCCCAGGCAGGCGACGCCCGCCAGACCGATCAGCAACAGCAGCCCGGCCAGGGTCTCGACCCCGGCCTCGATGGCCGGATAGGCCGCGAACCCCACCGCCAGCACGAAGAACACCGCGGCCGCGCCCACCAGGGGATCGAACCGGAACTTCCGCTTTTCGCTCATGTCCGCTCGGGCCATGGGGTCCTTGGGGCTCGGGGCAATCGAATCACTCATTGGGGAGGATACTCGTTAATGGAACCGGCCTCGAATCGGGCCCACTGGAGGCTCATCGCAGCGTCGTCGCCCGCGTCGCCCGCTTCTGGCTCATCACGAAGCCGATGATCTTGGCCACCGCCTGATAGTGCGCCTCGGGGATGGCCTTATCGATCTCGGTCGTCGCGTACAGCGCCCGGGCCAGCGGCGGATCCTCGATGATCGCCACCCCGCTCTCCTCGGCCAGCGCCCGGATCCGCAGGGCCAGGTCGTCCATCCCCTTGGCGACACATTCGGGCGCCGCCGTCTCCCCGGCCTCGTAGCGCAGCGCCACGGCATAGTGGGTCGGGTTCATCACCACCACCGTGGCGTTCGGCACGTTCTGCATCATCCGCCGGCGCGAGACCTCCATCTGCATCTGCTTGCGCTTGGCCTTGATGTGGGGGTCACCGTCCGACTGCTTGTATTCGTCCTTCAGTTCCTCGCGGCTCATCCTCATCCGCTTCATGAACCGCGCCCGCTGCCACAGCCAGTCGCCCCCCGCCGTCACCAGCATGAAGGACAGCACCGCGAAGAACAGCGCCTTGGTCAGCGCCATGGTCACCGGCAGCATGGCGGCCGGGTCGGCGGCGGCCAGCGCCTGCATCTCGTGGGCGTGAGGCTTCAGAATCAGCCAGGTCACCGCCCCGGTCGCCCCGATCTTCAGAAAGCTCTTGATGAACTGCACCAGGCCGTCGGGCCCGAAGATGCGCTTGAAGCCCTCCAGCGGGCTGACCTTCTTGAAGTCGGGCTTCACCTTCTCGCCGGTGAACAGCAGGCCGTGCTGCACCAGATTGCCGGCCATCCCGGCCAGGGCCGCGGCAATCATCACCACGATCAGGGCCGGCATCCCGGCCATCGTCGCCTGCTGGGCGATGCCGACGCCGCCTGTGCCTGACAAATCCATGGCCTCGGGGTGGGCGATGAACGGCAACAGCTTTTCCGTCATGTCCGTCGCCAGCCAGCCGCCGCCCATCAGGATCACCCCGGCCACCGCGGCCAGGCTGAACAGCTGCGGCAGGTCCTGGGTCTTGGCGACATCGCCCTTCTTGCGGGCGTCCTCGAGTTTCTTGGCTGTTGGTTCTTCTGTTTTCGAGGAAGCGTCTTCATCCGCCATGGATCAGCCCCCCGTGCCGGCGAAGACGCTGATCAGCTCGCGGTAGCGGCTGACCCAGACCATGCCGACCAGGCCCAGCGACAGGGCGAAGATCGACAGGCCGAAGATCACGGCCAGCGGCGAGGTGACGAAATAGATCTGGAACTGCGGCATGATCCGCCCGACCAGTCCGGCCGCCAGGTTGAAGATCAGCGAAAACACGATCACCGGCGCCGACAGCTGGATGCCCAGCGCGAAACTGCCGGCCATGGTCTGCACCGCCAGTGTCCCGGCGTCGACGACCGGAATGCCGGCCTTGCCCAGCGGGAAAAGGTCGTAGCTGTTGACCATGGCCCCGATGAACATGTGGTGCAGGTCGGTGGTCATGATCAGCACCACGCCGATCAGCGACAGGAAGGTCGACAGGGTGGCGTTCGGCTGGCCCAGCATCGGGTTGGCGGTCTGGGCGAACCCCAGGGTGGTCTGGATC
>JANPKF010000345.1:0-10528 GCA_031425895.1 Caulobacteraceae bacterium
CAACCCGTTCGTGGCCGAGGTTGGGATGCGCGATGTGATCGCCCATCCGGACCGGCCGCAGGGCCTGCAGATGCTGGCGGCGCCGATCCGGATCGACGGACAGCGGATGCCGGCGGTGCGGTCACCGAAGCTGGGCGAGCATAGCGGCGAAATTCTCGGCGAGGGCTGACGCGCGCTTGTGTCGGGGCGAAAAGCTGGCTCTTCTCCGCCCATGCCGAGCGATGACGAAGAGCGGGGGCTTCTCCGGACGCTGCTCAACAAGATTCTGATCCCCAGGGTCGTCGGACCGGCCCCTGAGTCCTACCGCGTCTACACCCGCGACTTTGACCTGACCTTGACCGCCGCTGGCTTGGTCTCGCGCTATGGGGACATGTCCCGGCAGGATTATCAGGAGTTCAAGCGGGCGCAGGCCCTGCGCGACGAGGGCCGGTTCGATCCCGGCTGGCCGGCCCATGGCGTCGCCGTCGGGGCGGCTATCGAGGCGGGCCTCAGCCAGGCCGAGCGCGACCGGACCATTGTCTCCCTGTTGATCGACCAGTCCGGCTCTATGCGTGACGACAAGATCACCCAAGTGGCGCTGGCCATCGATGCCCTGCAACGTATGTTGGCAGCTCTGGGCATCGACCTGGAGGTCCTCGGCTTCACGACCGTACTGTGGAAGGGTGGCCAGTCCCGGGCCTTGTGGATGCGTCGCGGTAAGCCGGCGTGGCCGGGGCGGCTGAACGACCTGCTGCACGTCGTTTACATCGACGCTGACGATGCGCTGGACCCGGAGGGTCCGCCGGCTATGGTTCAGATGCTGCGCCCGGCCCTCCTCAAGGAGAATATCGATGGCGAGGCGCTGCAGTGGGCGGCGCTGCGGCTGAAACGTCGGCCGACCGACCGAAAGCTGCTGATCGTCATTTCGGACGGCGCGTCAGTCGATGATTCCACCCTGCACGAGAACACGCCCGACTTTCTGGAGAAGCACCTGTTGTCGGTGATCGCCGAGCTGCAGGCGGGGAGCGAGATCGAGCTGGGCGCATTAGGCGTCGGCCATTCGGTCGGTCGCTACTACGCCCGCTCTTGGTCCGTGGAGCGGCCGGAGGTCCTCACCTCGGCGTTGGCGACCTTAGTTCGGCGAATGCTGCTCGAGCCGGACAGCTGGCCGACAACGAGAGATGACGCCGACGCGGCCGAGGCGTAGCTTCGCTGCATGTTCCCGCTTCCCCCGACCACCGAGGTTCGTCCCGCCCGCCAGTGGCGCGCCGGAACGGATCAGGCCATCGACCGCGCCCTGGCAGACGAAGCCCCCGTCGGCATCCTCTATGACGGCCGCCCGCATGCGGTGCTGATGGCCACGCCTGCCGATGTCGAAGATCTGGCGGTCGGCTTCACGCTCAGCGAGCGTATCGCCACAATCGATCAGATCGCCAACGTCTCCATCGAGGTCGTCGCCGAGGGCGTGCAGGTCGACATCCGCCTGACCGCCGGCGCAAGAGCCAGCAAGGCGAAGGCCCGCGCCCGGAGCATGGAAGGCCGCTCCTCCTGCGGCCTGTGCGGGGTGCAGCGGCTGGCCGCCGCCGTGCGGCCGCTGGAGGCCCTG
Source organism: Caulobacteraceae bacterium (assembly GCA_031425895.1). Lineage (GTDB taxonomy): Bacteria > Pseudomonadota > Alphaproteobacteria > Caulobacterales > Caulobacteraceae > Caulobacter. The sequence goes on from JANPKF010000345.1 coordinate 1,586, forward strand.
GCCCATGGACCGATCATCCCCGCCGGGGCCATCGCGACAGCGTTCGCGGCGCTGGAAGATCAACAGGCGCTGGGCAATCTGACCCGCGCCGCCCATGCCGCCGGGCTGGCGAGCGCCGACGGGACGCTGGTTCTGGTCCGCGAGGACGTCGGCCGCCACAACGCTCTCGACAAGCTCATCGGGGCCGCTGCCCGGGAAGGCCTCAGCGGTCCGCTGTGCCTGGTCACCAGCCGCTGCAGCTACGAGATGGTCGAGAAGGCCGCCGTCGCCGGTTTTCCCATACTCGCCGCTATCTCTGCTCCGACCGCGCTCGCCCTGCGCAAGGCCGAGGAAAGCAACCTGACCCTCATCGCCCTGGCCCGGGCCGACGGCTTCACTGTCTTTGCGGGCGGGGAGAGGATCGCGCCATGACCAAAGGCATCAAGCCCTACACCCACCCGGCCGGCGGCTGGGACGCGCTGAAGGCCGTGGCAGGGGCCCTCGCCGATCAGGACACGGTGGCGAGGGGTGGCCAGGCCCTGCTGGACGCCAACCAGCCGGACGGCTTCGACTGTCCGGGATGCGCCTGGCCGGATCCGAAACACACTTCCTCTTTCGAGTTCTGCGAAAACGGAGCGAAAGCCGTCGCCTGGGAGACCACCTCCCACCGCGCCACGCCGGAAGTGGTCGGCGCCCATACGGTCGCCGAGCTGTGGAAATGGTCAGACCATGACCTGGAGAACCTCGGCCGCCTCACCGAGCCCCTGCGCTACGATCCGCCCAGTGACCGGTTCGTCCGGGCCAGCTGGGACGAGGCGATGACGGCGATCGGGGCGGCCCTGCGCGCCCTGCCCGACCCCCATCAGTGTGAGTTCTATGCCTCAGGCCGCGCCTCCAACGAGGCGGCCTTCCTGTTCCAGACCTTCGGGCGGCGGTTCGGGACCAACAACTTCCCCGACTGCTCCAACATGTGTCACGAGCCGACCAGCGTCGGCCTGGCCGAGCAGCTGGGCCTCGGCAAGGGCTCGGTCAGCCTGGAGGACTTCGACCACGCCGACTGTATCTTGAGCTTCGGCCACAACCCCGGCACCAACCATCCGCGGATGATGACCACGCTGCGCGAGGCGGCCCGGCGCGGGGCCGCCATCCTGGTGTTCAATCCGATGCGCGAGCGGGCCCTGGAGAAGTTCGCCAGTCCGCAGGATCCGGTCGAGATGCTGACCCTGAGCGGGACGGACATCGCCAGCCGCTACTACCAGCTGAAGGTCGGCGGCGACGTCGCCGTGCTGACCGGTCTGATGAAGTTGCTGATCGAGCGGGATGCCCTGGACCACGCCTTTATCGCCGAGCACACCACCGGCTTCGACGCCCTGGCCGCCCACGTCGCCGCCGCCGAATGGGACTGGATCGAGACGCGGTCCGGCCTGACCCGGGCCGACCTGGAAGATGCCGCCGACGTCTACCAGCGGTCGAAGGCCATCATCCTCTGCTACGGCATGGGTCTGACCCAGCATCGGTCAGCCTCCAGCCTGGTGCAGCAGTTGGTGAACCTCCTGCTGCTCGGCGGCCACATCGGACGGCCGGGCGCCGGCATCTGTCCGCTGCGCGGCCATTCCAACGTCCAGGGCGACCGCACGGTCGGCATCACCGAAAAGCCCTCGCCGGCCCTGCTGGCGTCGATGGAGCGGGTGTTCGGGTTCAAGCAGCCGACGGCCCATGGCCACACCGTCGTCGAGGCCATCGAGGCCATGCGCGAGGGGACGGTGAAGGCGATGATCGCCCTGGGTGGCAACTTCGCCGTCGCCGCGCCGGATCCGGCCCTGACCTATCCGGCGCTCAAGATGCTGGACCTGACGGTCAACATCGCCACTAAGCTCAACCGCACCCACCTGCTGACCGGCAGGGCGGCCTGGGTGTTGCCCTGCCTGGGCCGCACTGAGATCGACGTTCAGGCCACGGGACGCCAGTCGGTGACGGTTGAGGACAGCATGTCGATGGTCCACGCCAGCCGGGGCATGCGTCAGCCGGCCTCGGAGCATCTGCGGTCGGAGCCGTGGATCGTGGCGCAGATGGCGCACGCCACCTTCGGCGAGGACGCCTGCGTCGACTGGCAGGGCCTGGGCGGCGACTACGACCGGGTGCGCGGCCTGATCGAACAGGTTTTTCCCGACCAGTTCGGGAGCTACAACGACCGCATCCGCACCCCCGGCGGCTTTCGCCTGCCGGTGCCGACCAGCGAACGGGTGTGGACGACACCCAGCGGCAAGGCGGCCTTCCTGCCCTATGTCGCCGACGACCCCTCGGTGGACGATCCGACCCGGGGCGATCCGCAGGTGCTGCTGCTAACCACCCTGCGCAGTCACGACCAGTACAACACCACAATCTACGGCCTGAACGACCGCTACCGGGGCGTGAAGGGCCGGCGCGACGTTGTCTTCGCCCATGCCGGGGACCTGGCGGCGCGGGGCATCACCGACGGGGACCGCATCGACCTGGCCTGCGCCTTCGACGGCGGGGTGGAGCGGGTGCTGAAGGGCTTCACTGTCGTAGTGAAGGACATGCCGAGAGGGTGCCTGGCGGCCTACTACCCGGAAGCCAACCCCTTGCTGGCGCTGTCGGAACGGGATCGGCGCAGCGGGACGCCAGCCTACAAGTCGATGCCGGTGCGGATGACCCGCTCGGCCACTTAAGGCCGTCCCATCCTGGCCAGCTCTTCGGCCGAGACGCCGCAGCCCTTCAGCGACGTCTCGCCGACCTGGACCTCCGCCGAATAGGGATAGACCCGGTCGCTCATGCCGTCGGAACAAGCGCCGGCGGTCATGGTGACGACCATCGGGGCGGCGCCGGTCTGGCCGGTCCAGACGACCTTGCCGGAGGTGGCGGCGAGGGCGGCGTTGGTGGCGGTCACGGTCGGGATGGGGTCAGGCTGGCTGAGCACCATGGTCGATCCCTTTACCTGCAGGTTCCAGAAGGGCTCGGTGCCCAGCAGGGTGAAGTCCTGACGGAAGGGAGCAGCCGGGTCGGTGGACTGGGTCGGTTGCGGCTGGCCCGGGGCCTGGGCGGCCGGGGGCGGGGCGTCGGCGGGCGGCACGGCGTCACCACCGCCGGGCGCTTCGGGAGAACAGGCGGTCAGGGCCAGGATGGCGGTGGCAGCGACGGCGAAGGCGATCGGACGCATGGGGTTCCCCTGTTCGGGCTTTGCGCCCGCGCGACGCAGGTTAGACTCAAAGTCCGATGAGTCGAAACGCCCCGCTCCAGTTCCTTGAATTCTTCGCCGGCGGCGGCATGGCCCGCATCGGGCTGGGAGGCGGCTGGAACTGCGGGTTCGCGAACGACTTCGACCCGACAAAAGCCAGCGTCTATCGCAACAATTTCACAGATGCCGGACAACACTTCCATGAGGGTGACGTCTGGCAGGTCAATCCGGCGTCTTTGCCCGGGACCCCGGACCTTGCCTGGGCCTCTTCGCCCTGCCAGGACTTCAGCCTGGCCGGCGGCCGCGCGGGCCTCAAGGGCGGCCGGTCCAGCGCCTTCTTCGGCTTCTGGAGGCTGGTCCAGGCCTTGGCCGCCGAGGGGCGGGCGCCCCGGACGGTGGTGGTCGAGAATGTCGTCGGGCTGCTGACCTCGCACGCCGGGGCCGACTTCACCGCCCTTTGCTCGGCCTTGGACGGCGAAGGCTATCGGTTCGGCGCGCTGGAGATCGACGCGGCGGCCTTCGTGCCGCAATCGCGACCCAGGGTCTTTGTCATCGCCACCCGCGAGCCGGTTCCGGACGCCCTGATCGGCGGCGACGCCTTCCGAAGCGCCGCCGTGCTGGCCGCCCGGGATCGGCTGCCGGCCGACCTTCGGCGGTCATGGGTCGACTGGCGCCTGCCCACCCCCCCGGCTCGCAACACACGCCTGACCGACCTGCTCGAACCTGACGACGCCGTGGCCTGGCGGAGCGAGGCGCAGACCGCCGCCCTGCTGGCCCAGATGTCGCCGATGCACCGCCAGCGGCTTGAGGCCGCCGCCCACTACGGTCGCGTGGTGGGCGCCGTCTTCCGGCGGACCCGGGCCGGCGTGCCGAAGGCGGAAATCCGGCTCGACGGGGCCGCTGGCTGCCTGCGCACACCGCGCGGGGGTTCATCACGGCAGATGATCCTGGTGGCCGGGGACGGGCAGCTGCGCTCTCGTCTGCTGACGGGGCGGGAAGGGGCCCGCCTCATGGGCCTGCCCGATGACTACCAGCTCCCGAATTCACAAACAGGCAGCCTGCATGTGATTGGGGATGGGGTCTGCGCGCCCGTCGTGCGCTGGCTGACGCAGGGACTCCTTGAGCCGCTGCTGAGGGGCGCGAGCCGGGCCGCCGCCTGAGAGCGCCGTCAGACGATCTGCGGTGGCGCAAAGTCCCCCGGCTCCCTAGACTTAAGGCACTTCCACAGGCGAGACCCTGATGACCCATTCCTTCGACACCGCCCGCTACACCCGCGCCGGCCGTGGCAAGATCTTCCCCTCGGTGCTCGACCTGATCGGCGACACCCCCATCGTCGGCCTGCCCCGGTTGTCGGCCGAGCTCAAGCCGCGGGCCGAGGTGGTCGCCAAGCTGGAGTTCTTCAACCCGATGGCCTCGGTCAAGGACCGCATCGGGGTGTCGATGATCGAGCAGCTTGAGGCTGACGGCAAACTCACGCCCGGCGCCACCATCGTCGAACCGACCAGCGGCAACACCGGCATCGCGCTGGCCTTCGTCGCCGCCGCCAAGGGCTACAAGCTGATCCTGGTCATGCCGGAAAGCATGTCGATCGAGCGCCGCAAGATGCTGCTGCTGCTCGGCGCCAAGCTGGAGCTGACCCCGGCCGAGCGCGGTATGCGCGGGGCCGTGGCCCGGGCTACCGAGATCCTCGAGGAAGTCCCCGGCTCGGTGATGCCCCAACAGTTCGAGAACGCCGCCAATCCGGCCATCCACCGCATCTCGACCGCCGAGGAGATCTGGAACGACACCGCCGGCCGCGTCGACGCGGTCGTCGCCGGCGTCGGCACCGGCGGCACCATCACAGGGGTCGGCCAGGTGCTGAAGGCCCGCAAGGCGAGCCTGCGCATGGTCGCCGTCGAGCCGGAGAACAGCGCCGTTCTGTCGGGCGGCCAGCCGGGGCCCCACAAGATCCAGGGCATCGGCGCCGGCTTCGTGCCGGGCAACGTCGACCGGGGGGTCATCGACGACATTGTCCAGGTCAGCAACGACGACGCCTTCGCCATGGCCCGCAAGGCCGCCGCCGTCGAAGGCCTGCCGGTCGGCATCTCCTCTGGCGCAGCCCTGGTCGCCGGCTTCGAGCTGGCCAGCCGGCCCGAGTACGAGGGCAAGCTGATCGTGGTGATCATCCCGAGCTTCGCCGAGCGCTATCTGTCGACGGCGCTGTTCGAAGGGCTGTAAGCCATCCGCCCCGGCCGTGCGCCGGGGGAGAGGCCGTATGACTGACGTCTACAGCGCCGAGAAACGCTCCGCCGTCATGCGGCGGGTCAAGGGGCGTGACACCGCACCGGAACTGAAAGTGCGGCGCCTGCTGACCGCGCTCGGCGCCCGCTACCGGCTGCATCGCAAGGACCTGCCGGGCAAGCCCGACATCGTCATGGCCGGGCGGCGGTTGGCGATCTTCGTCCACGGCTGTTTCTGGCACGGGCATGACTGCGCGCGCGGAGCCCGGGTTCCCAAGGCCAATCGCGACTACTGGCTGGGCAAGGTCGGGCGTAATCGTCAGCGGGATGGGGCGAGCCAGGCCGCGCTGGAGGCCGCTGGCTGGCGGGTCGAAACGATCTGGGAATGCGAGATGAAGGACGAGGCGGCATTGAAGGGCCGCCTCGAAGCTCTGCTTCAGGCCGCCGCCGCCGCCGCTCGCTGAACGCCGGACAGAGCCGCTTCCAGGGCCGCATACAGCTGGGCCGGTTCGATCGGCTTGGCGACGTGGTCGGTCATGCCCGCGGCCAGGCAGGCTTCCCAGTCGCGGGCGGTGGCCGAGGCGGTGATGGCGATGACCGGGACGTGCTGGTTGGGACCCTTCATGGACCGCAGTTCGCGGGTCGCCTGGCGGCCGTCCATGTCAGGCATGTAGACGTCCATCAGCACCACGTCGAAGGGTTCGATCGCCAGGCGTTCAAGCGCCTCCTCGGCCGAGGAGGCGGTGTCCGGCACGATGCCCAGCGGCGCCAGAACCATGGAGATGGCCTGGCGGTTGACGGCGTGGTCGTCGACCACCAGCACCCGGGCCTGAACGGCCTGGGGGGCCTGAACGGCGGCGGGAGCGACCGCACCCGGCAGGGTCAGGGACAGGGTGAAGACGGCGCCTTCGCCCGGCGCGCTGACGACGGCGAGGTCGCCGGCCATCAGCCGGGCCAGTTCGCGACTGATCATCAGGCCAAGGCCGGTGCCGCCATGGGTGCGGGCCGTCTGCACGCCCAGCTGTTCGAAGGGCAGGAACAGGCGGTCCAGCTGCTCGGGCGTCATGCCGGGGCCGGTATCGTCGACGGCGATGGTGACGGCCCAGGTTCCGTCAGCGTTCCGCGCGCCATCCAGCTGCAGGGTGACACAGCCTTCCTTGGTGAACTTCAGGGCGTTGGACAGCAGGTTGTTGATCACCTGGCGGATGCGGGTGGGATCGCCGCTGACCCAGCCGGGCAGATGCCTTGAGCCTACAATGCGCATGCGCAGGCCCTTGGCTCTCGCCTGTGGCCGCCAGGCGCGGACCGCGTCGAGTACGGCGGTGCGCAGGTCAAAGTCGACCGCCTCGACGCTCATCCGACCGGCTTCCAGTTTGGAGAGGTCCAGCATGTCGTCGAGCAGGGTGGTCATCATCCGCCCCGCCTCGCCGATCAGCCGCCCCTGGGCATGCCCTGCCCGCTCGGTGTCGGCGGCGCCGGCCAGGATGGCGCTGATGGGGGTGCGCAGTTCGTGGCTGATCATGGCGACCCAGGCGCTCTTGGCCCGGGTGGCGGCCTCGGCTTCCTGACGGCGCAGCTCGGCCTCGGCGCGGGCGTCGTCGGAGAGCTTGCGGGCCTCCTCGGTCGTCAGCCAGGCGCCGACGATGTTGAGCATCACCAGGCCGACGGCGATCATCATGGTCGAGACAAGCGGACCGGGCGCCGTGTTGATGTCCATCAGCGGCAGGATCAGCAGATAGAGGCCGTAAGGCAGGCAACCGGCGGCGAAGGCGATGCGGCTTCCGCGGCAGATGGCGATCAGGTTGGTCATGGCGGTAGCGACGACGATCATCGCCAGGGCCGGGCCATACCGGTCGATGCCTTGCCACATCAACGGCGCCAGGGCGCCGAAGACGATGGAGGAGGGCATGAAGGTGATCAGGGCGGCGCGGGCCGCCTTGAAGGGCGTGTCGATCGTGCGCTTCAGCAGCTGCACGCCGGTGAAATGATCGAAGCCCTGTGCGACGGCGTATAGCGCGGCCCAGCCCCAGGCCCAGGTCCAGCCGAAGGCCAGTTGCAGACCAGCGGCGACACCGACGGCGGTCATCAGCCGGATAGGCATATGCTTTCGCCGGGTGGCGACAACAGTTCCCAGGCCGAATCGGTCAGCGGCGTCGACGGCCGGCGTGTTGGCTTCCACAGACATGCACAGACTGTGGCGTTCAGCTTCCTAAGACTCAGTGAAAGAACGCCGGTCGGCCTTTGGTTAATGACCCGAAACAAGGATTTTTGGCTATCGGGGGTCTTCGACCACGATCTCGGTCTTCACGGAGCTGGCGATGTAGCAGACCTCATGGGCTTCGTGGTGAAGGTGGTCGAGTTCTTCCGTCGTCGGCTGTCGGCCGTCGAAGACGATGGCCGGACGCAGGGCGACGCGGGTCACAGCGATCTTGCCTTCGGCGTTCTTGCGCATCAGCCCTTCCGCCTCGTCGCGGTAGCTGAGCACCGTGAACCCGGCTTTCGAGGCGATGTAGAGGAAACTCAGCATGTGGCAGTTGGAGATGGCGGCGACCAGCATCTCCTCCGGATCGACAGCGTCGGCCGCCGACCAGGGGGCCGGCACCACATGCGGCGAGGCCGAGGCCGGCACGGTGATGCCGGCGTCGAAGCTGACCGTGTGCTTGCGGCTGTAGCGGCCGGCGAGGAAGTCCTCGCCGGGTTGCAGCGCCCAGTCGACGGTGGCGGTGTAGCTGGCCATGTTCCCTCCCTGGCCCTGGCGCCCTTACAGCGTCCGGGCGATCAGCACCTTCATGATCTCGTTGGTGCCGCCGTAGATCCGCTGCACGCGGCTGTCGCGGTACATGCGGGCGATCGGATACTCGGCCATGTAGCCGAAGCCGCCGTAGAGCTGCAGGCAGCGGTCGATGATCGTGTTCTCGAGATCGGTGACCCAGTACTTGGCCATCGAGGCGGTCGAGGCGTCCAGCTTGCCCTTCAGATGCTTCTCGATGCAGTCGTTGACGAAGACCCGGGCGATGGTCGCTTCGGTCTTGCATTCTGCGAGCACGAACTGGGTGTTCTGGAAGTCGATTATCGCCTTGCCGAAGGCCTTGCGCTGCTTGACGTAGTCGATGGTCAGTTCCAGCGCCCGCTCGATGGTGGCCATGCCCTGGATAGCGATGTTCAGCCGTTCCTGCGGCAGTTGACCCATCAGCTGGAAGAAGCCCTGGCCCTCGTCGCCTCCAAGGACGTTGGTGGCCGGCACGCGGACGTCGTTGAAGAACAGCTCGGAGGTGTCGGCGGCCTCCATGCCCAGCTTGTCGAGGTTGCGGCCGCGTTCGAAGCCTTCGGTCCCGTCCGTTTCGACCAGCACCAGCGAGGTGCCGCGCGCGCCCTGGGCCGGATCAGTCTTGGCGACGACGATGATCAGATTGGCGGTCTGACCGTTGGTGATGAAGGTCTTGGAACCGTTGATGACGTACGCGTTGCCCGTCAGGATCGCCGTCGACTTGATGCCCTGCAGGTCCGACCCCGCGCCCGGCTCCGTCATGGCGATGCCGCCCACGAACG
>JANPKF010000346.1:0-6055 GCA_031425895.1 Caulobacteraceae bacterium
CTTTCGGCGCCTGCACGAACTCGGCGGTCCAGGTCAGCCTCTGGCAGCCCTCCGGCACAGCCTCAGCCTTCTCGATCAAGCTGATGCGCACCGAACCGGGCGGATCCAGGCCCGTAGCGGGCTCACGGATCACGCTCTGGACAACCCCATGCGTCTTGCCCGACAGGACCAGATTGCCGGCCTGCTCCGGGGGCAGACGCTCGATGGCCCCAAGCGTCACCTGGGCCAGCATGAACACCGTCAGGACCATCGAAAATCCCTGCTACTTCGCTCCTGCGACGTAGGCGTCCACCTGTTGCTCCAGCACATCAAGCGGCAGCGCTCCGTCCTTCAGCACTGCATCGTGGAAGCCGCGGATGTCGAATTTGGTTCCCAGGGCCGCTTTGGCCTTGTCCCGCAGCATCAGGATCTTCTGCTGGCCGACCATGTAGCTGGTCGCCTGGCCGGGGTTACACAGGTAGCGCTCGATCTCCTTGACGATGTCCCGCTCGCTCAGCATCGAATTCTCGCGGAAGAAGTCGATCGCCTTCTCGCGGCTCCACTTCATGGCGTGCATGCCGCTGTCGGTGATCAGCCGCACCGCCCGCCAGGCTTCCAGGCTCAGGCGGCCAAAGTCGCTGATCGGGTCGACGTAGTAGCCCATCTCCTTGCCCAGCCGTTCGGAGTACAGCCCCCAGCCTTCGATGTAGGCGCCGTATCCGCCGAACTTGCGGAACTTCGGAAGCCCCTGAAGCTCCTGGGCCAGCGCGAACTGGAAGTGATGCCCCGGCGCGCCCTCGTGATAGGCGATGCCCTCGATCTGGGGTTTGAGCACCTGGGTCATGTCGGCCAGGTTGACGTAGAAGATGCCCGGCCGCGAACCGTCCGGCGTCGGCCGGTTGTAGAAGGCCACCGAGGCGGTCTCCTGACGCCATTCCTCGACCGCCCGCACCTCCAGCGGCGCCTTGGGCAGGCGGATGAAGTATTTCGGGGCGTCCTTCATCACCTGGGCGATGTAGCCCTTGGCGTCGGCCAGGTACCGGGCCTTGCCCTCGGGGGTGTTGGGGTACTGGTACTTCGGGTCGGTCTTGATGGTCTTGAAGAAGTCCTGCAGCGAACCCTTGAACCCGACCCTGGCCATGATGGCCCGCATCTCGCCCTGGATCCGCTCGAGGTTCTTCACGCCCAGCTGGTGGATCTGCTCGGCGTTCATGTCGGTGGTGGTCGAGCCCTTCAGGCGGAAGGCGTAGTAGGCCTGACCGTCCGGCAGCGCCCAGGCGCCGTTGTTGCCCCTGGCCAGCGGCTGCACATCCTTCTGCGTCTTCAGGAAGATGTCGTAGCCCTCACGGAACGGCCCGGTCAGCGCCGCCTTGCCCTCGGCCAGCAGCCGGTCCTTGTCGCCCTGCGGCACGGAAAGCTTGCCGACCTTCTCCTTGAAGTCGGCCCAGACCGCGCTGTCCTCGGTCCCGCTGAAGGGCTGGCCCTCCAGGACGTTGAGCGCGTCCTTCTCGACGGGCCCGAAGGTGAAGGCGGGCGGCACGATGCCCTTGGCGGCCGATGTCCGGATCGAGGCCGAGACCTCGGTCATCACCCGCTTCGCATCCTTGATCCGGCTGATGTAGGCCTCGGCGTCGCCGATGCCGTCGACCCGGTGGTTGTTGATCAGGAATATGGGAATGTCGCCCGCCGGGCTGCCGTTTGTCGTCGCCTGGTAGACGTAGTGTCGCCAGCGCACCGCCTCGCGGGCCTGCTCCATCGACTGCTCGAACAGCCGCCAGCTGATCTGCGACTGACCGTTCAGCTTGTCGAAGGCGAACCCGGCCTTCATCCGCTTCAGCTGGTCTTCCGACAGGGCCAGACCCTTGTCGGCCCCGGCGTCGGTATAGTCGTCCAGCTTGCCGTAGTCGGTCTTCAGCCCCAGCGAGGTCATGAACTCCGGGCTGAGCGCCACGCTCTCGTCGAAACAGGCGTCGAGGAAGGCGGTGAACTTCGCGTCCACACTGTCCTGGGCGAAAGCCGCTCCACCCAGGGAGATTTGGCTCAGGGGGCCGGCGAGAACGAGTCCGGCCAGGGCGAGGCGACGGCTGAAGAGCAGTTGGGACACGGTGGCGACTCCGGAATTCTGGTCGCCGCAGTCTTCACGGTTCGCGGGCCCTGTCACCTGTCGGTTTTGTCATGATCCCTGCAGGGCAACTTCCATCCCCCTGGCTATGCCGATCGAGGGTTTTGGCGCACTTTTGTTGCGCCGCTATGGACGGACCGCCCTGCCCCGTCCTACATCGCCGCTATGGCCGGCAAGACCCTCTACGACAAGATCTGGGACGCTCACGCTGTCGCTCAGGACGGTGGCGAGACAGTCCTCTACATCGACCTGCACCTCATCCATGAGGTGACGACCCCGCAGGCCTTCGCCGGTCTCAGGGCCGCCGGCCGCAAGGTCCGAAGGCCCGATCGCACCCTGGCGGTCGCCGACCACAACACCCCGACCATCGGCCAGGCGCTGGGCGTCGACGCCGTCGAGGATCCGGTAGCCCGCCTGCAGCTGCAGACGCTGGGCCGCAACGTCGTCGACCACGGGATCGAATATTTCCCGATGGGCGACATCCGCAACGGCATCGTCCATGTCGTCGGCCCCGAGCAGGGCCGTACCCAGCCGGGCATGACCGTGGTCTGCGGCGACAGCCACACCTCGACCCACGGCGCCTTCGGGGCCCTGGCCCAAGGCATCGGCACCAGCGAAGTCGAGCACGTCCTGGCGACCCAGACCCTGCGCCAGGCCAAGTCGAAGAACATGCGGGTCACCGTCGACGGCCAGCTAGGCCCCGGCATCACCGCCAAGGACATGGCCCTGGCCATCATCGGCACGATCGGCACGGCCGGAGGCACCGGCTCGGTCATCGAGTTCGCTGGCGAGGCCGTGCGCGGCCTGTCGATGGAGGGCCGCATGACCCTCTGCAACCTGACCATCGAGGGCGGCGCCCGCGCCGGCCTGATCGCCCCCGACGAGACCACCTTCGCCTATATCCAGGGCCGCCCGGCCGCCCCGAAGGGCGCCGCCTGGGACATGGCGGTCAGCTACTGGAAGACCTTCTTCACCGACGAAGACGCCCACTTCGACCGCGAGGTGCGCCTGCAGGCCGAGGACATCGCCCCCACCGTCACCTGGGGCACCAGCCCGGAAGACACCGTCGCCGTCACCGGCAATGTCCCGGACCCGGCCGGCTTCGCCACCGCCGACAAGCGGGCCTCCGCCGAACGGGCGCTGGAATACATGGGCCTGACCGCCGGCCAGCCGATCACCGACGCACGCGTCGACGTGGTCTTCATCGGCAGCTGCACCAACAGCCGCATCGAAGACCTGCGCGCTGCCGCCAAGGTGGCGCAGGACGCCTTCCTGAACGGCCGCATGGTCGCCCCCCACGTCCGCGCCATGGTCGTGCCGGGCTCAGGCTTGGTAGCAGCCCAGGCGGAGGAAGAGGGTCTCGACGCCATCCTCAAGGCCGCCGGCTTCGAATGGCGCGAACCGGGCTGCTCGATGTGCCTGGGCATGAACCCCGACAAGCTGACCCCCGGCCAGCGCTGCGCCTCGACCTCCAACCGCAACTTCGAAGGCCGCCAGGGCCGCGGCGGCCGCACCCACCTGATGAGCCCGGCCATGGCGGCGGCGGCGGCCATCGCCGGCCATATCGTCGACGTCAGGACCTTCCTGTGACCATCACCGCGCTCGACCACATCGCCATGGTCGTCCACGACCTCGACGTCGCCGTGGACGGCTATGCAAAACTCTTCGGCCGCGAGCCTGACTGGCGGGGCGCCAGCGGCCCGGTCCGCCATGCCTGGTTCCAGCTGGGCAACACCGCCCTCGACATCATCGCTCCCGGAGAGCTCGGCCCGTCCGGCGCCTGGCTCAAGGCCCACGGCGAAGGCCTCTGGGGTCTGGCCTTCGCCAGTGACGACGTCGAGGCCGAGCGCAAGCGGCTGGCGCGCCTGTCGATGCCCTCGACCGACGTCATGCCGATCCGCACCAGGTCCGAAGCCGGCGAGGCCCGCCTCTGGCCGACCTCCATCCTCGACTCGGACGCAACAGCCGGCGTGACCGCCTTCCTGATCGGCGAGACCCCTGACTGGCCGCCCTGCCCCGTCGTCGGCGACGAGACCGCCGCCGTCAGCGGCCTCGACCACGTCGTCGTCTCAACCCGTCATCCCAACCGCGCCGCCGCCCTCTACGGGGCCCGTCTCGGTCTCGACTTCAAGCTCGACCGGAGCAACCCCGACTGGGGCACGCGGCTGATGTTCTTCAAGATCGGCGACCTCGTCGTCGAGGTGGCCCACCAACTGAAGAACGAGCCGAACGACGACCCCGACAGCCTCTGGGGCCTTACCTGGCGCGTGCCCGACGTCGCCGCCGCCCATGCCCGGATCGGTCAGGCCTTCGCCGTCAGCGAGGTCCGCGATGGCCGCAAGCCCGGCACCCGTGTCTTCACCATCAAGAACGCCCCGGCCAGCATCCCAACCCTGATCATCGGACCCGCCTGATGAAAGCCTTCACCCGCCTAGACGGCCGCGCGGCTCCGCTGCAGCTGGCCAACGTCGACACCGACCAGATCATCCCGGCCCAGTTTCTTAAAACCGTCGAGCGCGAGGGGCTCAGCAAGGGCCTGTTCTTCGCCCTGCGCTTCGATGACCAGGGCGGGGTGCGGCCCGAGTTCGTGCTCAACAAGCCGGAGTACAAGGGCGCCTCCATCCTCATCGCCGGCGACAATTTCGGCTGCGGCTCCAGCCGCGAGCACGCGCCCTGGGCGTTGATGGACTTCGGCATCACCTGCGTGATCAGCTCCAGCTTCGCCGACATCTTCAAGAACAATTGCCTCAACAACGGCCTGCTGCCCGTCATCCTCAAGCCCGAGGAAGTCGAGGCCCTGATGGACGAGGCCAAGGGCGGCAACCACGTCTTCACCGTCGATCTGGAGAGCCAGACCGTCACCGCCCCGTCGGGCGCCAAGTTCCACTTCGACATCGACCCGGACCGCAAGAACAAGTTGATGAAGGGTCTGGACGCCATCGGCGAGACCCTGCAGCACGCCGGCGACATCGACGTGTACGAGAGCAAGCGGGCCCTCAGCACCCCCTGGATGGAGGCCTGAACATGGTCATCGTCATGGGAACCGTGCGGGTCGATCCGGACGCGGTCCAGCGCCTGCGCCCGGCCATGGAGGCCATGACGGCCGCCAGCCGCGCCGAAGACGGCTGCCTGACCTATGCCTACGGTCTGGATCTGCTGGAGCCGGGTCTGGTCCGGGTTTCGGAACTGTGGACTGACCGCGCCTCGCTCGAGGCCCATTTCAAGACCGCCCACATGGCGACCTGGCGCGCCGCGCTCACCGGCGAGGTGCGCGAACGCGATATCAAACTCTACGAATCCGGCGAAGGCGAAGCGTTTTGACCACCCTCCTGCTCCTCCCCGGCGATGGCATCGGCCCCGAAGTCACCGCCCAGGCCGCCCGCATCGCCAGGGCCCTGACCCCCGACATCACGCTCGATGAGCGCGACTTCGGCGGCATCTCCTTCGACCGCCACGGCGCGCCGATCACCGATGAAGCGGTCGCCGCCGCCATCGCCGCCGATGCCGTGCTGATGGGCGCGGTCGGCGGGCCAAAATGGGCCGGCGTCCCGCGCCAGAGCCGCCCCGAAGCGGGCCTTCTGCGCCTGCGCAAGGAGATGCAGGTATTCGCCAACCTGCGCCCGGCCCTGTGCTTCGACGCCCTGGCCGACGCCTCCAGCCTCAAGCGCGAACTGGTCGCCGGCCTCGACATCATGTTCGTCCGCTAGCTGACCGGCGGCGTTTATTTCGGAGAACCGCGCGGCATCGAGACCCTGGCTGACGGCCAGCGCCGCGGCTTCGACACCCAGGTCTACACGACCAGCGAGATCGAGCGTGTTTCCCGCGTCGCCTTCGAGCTGGCCCGCGGCCGCAAGAACAAGGTGCACAGCGCCGAAAAGTCCAACGTGATGGAGTCGGGCCTGCTCTGGCGCGAAGTCGTTACCGACCTGCACAAACGCGAGTACGCCGACGTCC
>JANPKF010000347.1:0-5860 GCA_031425895.1 Caulobacteraceae bacterium
AAGCAGGCGTCGCTGAAGGAGGACCTGATGGCTGTACTCGACGCCGAGGAGACCGGCGCGGCGGGCAAGGGCAAGCCCCGGCTGCAACGGGCGCGGGCGAGCGTGGGGCGGTGAGACCTGTCCTTCTCCCGCTTGTCGGGAGAAGGATTCCGGGCGCTCCATCCGCCTGCTTCAAATCACCACGAACCGCTCACTTGACCCCAATTCACCCCAAGCGCAGAAGCGCCGGGTGACGGACGAGAACCAGCCTTCCCCGGTCCCTGATGGGCAACCCTTGGTCCCGCCGGCCAAGAAGCCCGGCATCATCAAGAATTCCATCATCTTCTCAGGTCTCACCCTGATCAGCCGCTTCATGGGCCTGGCTCGCGATGTGGTGATCAACGCCCAGCTGGGGGCCAGCACCGGGCCCTGGGCCGACGCCTACAATACCGCGCTCAGCTTCCCCAACCTGTTCCGCCGGGTGTTCGCCGAGGGGGCCTTCAGCTCGGCCTTCGTGCCGGCCTACAGCAAGACCCTGGCCGGCGAGGGCGGCGAGCGGGCCGACGACATGGCCAGCGACGCGCTGGCCACCCTGGCGGCCATGACGCTCGGCCTGGTGATCATCGCCCAGCTGGCCATGCCCTGGCTGATGTACCTGATCAACTTCGGCTACCGGGACGATCCGCTGAAGTGGAAGGTCACCATCATCCTGACCCAGATCACCATGCCGTACCTGAGCTGCATGGCGATCGCGGCCCTGTTCTCCGGGGCGCTGAACGCCCGCAACCGCTTCATTCTCTCCGGCGCCGCGCCCATCGTGTTGAATGCGGTGATGTTGGCCGCCGTGTTGCCGGCCAAGACGCCCGAACAGGCCGCCTATGCCGCCAGCTTCGGCGTCGTGATCGCCGGCGTCCTGCAGGCGGGATTGCTGTGGTGGGGCTGCTGGCACAGCGGCGGCCACATCCGGCCGCGGCTTCCGCGCCTGACGCCCGAGATCAAGCGATTGATCAAGCAGGCCATCCCCGCCGCCATCGCCGCTAGCGTCACCCAGATCAACATCTTCGTCTCCGGCAGCCTGGTCTCCCTGGCTCCCGGCGATGGCCCCCGCACCTGGCTGGCCAACGCCGACCGCCTCTACCAGCTGCCGCTCGGCATGGTCGGGGTGGCCATCGGCATCGCCCTGCTGCCCCGCCTCAGCCAGGCCCTGCAGGCCGGTGACAGGAAGGACGCCCAGGAGACCACCGACCAGGCGGTGGTCTTCGCCCTGGCCATGACCCTGCCAGCCGCCGCCGCCCTGCTGGCCATGCCCTACTTCATGATCGACGCCCTGTTCACCCGCGGCGCCTTCACCACCTTCGACGCCAAGATGACCGCCCAGGCCCTGTTCCACTATGGCTGGGGCGTGCCGGCCTTCGTGCTGGCCCGGGTGCTGAACCCGGTGTTCTTCGCCCGCGAGGACACCAGGAGCCCGATGCGGTTCGCCCTGGTCTCGGTGGCCATCAACATCGTGCTGGGCGCCATCCTGTTCTTCACCATCGGCTTCGCCGGCATCGCCATAGCCACCTCGGCGGCCAGCTGGATCAATGTCGCGCAGATGTACTGGTCCCTGAAATCGCGCGGCGAATGGGAGCTGTCACCGGCCTCTATCAGCCGCCTTTTGCGGGTGTTGCTGGCGGCCGCCGTGTTGACCGCTCTGCTCGGCGTCGCCGCCTTCTTCCGACCGCAGATCCAGGGCGTGTTCGAAAGCCTGCCGGTGATCCGGCTGGGCGCCAAGGAGCTGGCCGTGGTGGCCGTCTGTACCGCCATCATCCCCGTCTATCCGGTTCTGGTGGTGCTGACGGGTGGCATGACCCTGGCCGAGATCAAGGGCCTTATCCGACGCCGGCGCGCGGCCTGACGGCTCTTGCCCAGGCGCGCGGCCTCGCCTATTGCCACGGCCATGGTCACTCCCCGCCGATGGCGCAGCCTCTGACGTCCTGACGAGCCCCACGCGCGGGATCGCCCCCGCGCGCCGACCGACCTGATCATTCGAGTAACTCCATGACCGACCAAGCCCCCGCCCAATACGCCGGCCCTCCCCCCTATGCCGGTCCGGAACGGGTGCTGTCCGGCGTCCAGCCGTCCGGCGCCCTGCATCTGGGCAACTATCTCGGCGCCCTGGTGAAGTTCGCCCGGCTGCAGCACGAGATCGACACCTTCATCTTCGTCGCCGATCTGCACGCCATCACCGTCTGGCAGGAGCCGGCCCAGCTGGCCGCCCAGACGCGAGAGATCGCCGCCGCCTACCTGGCCGCCGGCCTCGACCCGGCCAAGGCGACCATCTTCCCGCAATCGGCGGTGCCCGAGCATGCGGAACTGGCCTGGGTCTTCAACTGCGTCGCCCGCCTCGGCTGGCTCGACAAGATGACCCAGTTCAAGGAGAAGAGCGGCAAGCACAAGGAGCGCTCGAGCGTCGGTCTCTACACCTATCCGGTGCTGCAGGCCGCCGACATCCTGGTCTACAAGGCAACCCATGTGCCGGTCGGCGAGGACCAGAAGCAGCACCTCGAACTATCCCGCAACATCGCCCAGAAGTTCAACCACGACTTCAGCGCGCCCGGCTGTTTCCCGCTGCCCGAACCCCTGATCCAGGGGCCCGGCGCGCGGATCATGTCGTTGCGCGACGGCACGGCCAAGATGAGCAAGTCCGATCCCTCGGACCTGTCGCGCATCAACCTGACCGACGACGCCGACACCATCGCCGCCAAGGTGCGCAAGGCCAAGTCCGACCCCAACCCGCTGCCGGAAACGGTGGAGGAACTGAAGGACCGCCCGGAAGCCGACAACCTGGTCGGAATCTACGCGGCCCTGTCCGGCGTGACCAAGGAAGCTGTGCTGGCCGACTTCGGCGGCCAGGGCTTCGGCGCCTTCAAGCCGGCGCTGGCCGATCTCGCCGTCGCCTCACTGGGACCGGTGAGCGACGCCATGCGACGCTATCTCGCCGATCCGGCCGAGATCGACCGCATCCTCGTCGCCGGAGCCGCCAAGGCGCGGGAGGCCGCTGCTCCGACGGTGGCCGAGGTCAAGAAGCTGGTCGGTTTCTGGGGCGCCTAGCCGCCCCAAGGCCTTTGCTTTCCTGGGGCGCCTGAACCCGAAGGGCGGTCTCGCGCGTTGCTGGCGCGATGACCGCCCCCTCTCTCGACGCAATCATTGTCGGCGCCGGCCCGGCCGGGCTGACAGCCGCCATCTATCTGGGCCGTTTCAGGCGGCGCATCGCGGTGATCGACGCCGGCGATAGCCGCGCCGCCTGGATCCCCATCACCCACAACCATCCCGGCTGGCCGGACGGCATCAAGGGCACGGACCTCCTGGCCCGCATCCGGCAACAGGCCGAGAAGTATGGCCCGGACATCCGTCAGGGCACGGTCGAGGCGGTGACGCCGGTCGACAGCGGCTTCGAGGTGCGCGTCGGCGGTCAGACCCTGAGCGCCGCCAATGTCCTGTTGGCCTGCGGCGTCAAGGACAACGACCCGCCGCTGCCGGGTGTCGAAGAGGCGATCCGCAAGGCTTTGATCCGCATCTGTCCGATCTGCGACGGCTATGAGGTTTCAGGCCTCGAGGTCGGGGTGATCGGCGATGGCGACCTTGGCGCCCGCGAGGCGCTGTTCCTGCTGAACTGGACCGGTCGCGTCAGCCTGATCCATGTCGGACCGGAGGCGGCCCTGTCGGCGGCCTCACGGGGCAAGCTGATGCAGGCCGGCGTGACCCTGATCGAGACGCCATGTCAGAGCGTGGTGTTGGAGAACGACAGCCTGACAGCCCTCTGCTTCGGGCCTGACCAGACGGTCCGCTTCGACGCCCTCTACGCCGCGCTCGGCTGCGTCGCCCGTTCCGGGTTGGCCGTGCAGGCCGGGGCGACGCTGGACGAGGAGAACCGACTGATCGTCGACGATCATCAGCAGACCTCCGTCCCGGGCCTGTTCGCCGCCGGCGATCTGGTGCGCGGTCTCAACCAGATCAGCACGGCGGAAGGCGAGGCAGCCATCGCCGCCACCGCCATTCACAACCGGTTGCGGGGCGAGCTCTAAGCCCGCGCCGGGATAATGACCGGCAGGCTCTCGTAGCCCTTCACGAAGCTTGAGAAGACCCGCTTGGGCTCGCCGACCACGTCGATGCGCGGGAAGCGCCTGAGCACCTCTTCCCAGACGATGCGCAGCTGAAGTTCGGCCAGGCGGTTGCCGACGCAGCGATGGATGCCGAAGCCGAAGGACAGGTGGTGGCGCGGCCGTTCGCGGTCGATGATGAAGGCGTTGGCGTTGTCGATCACCGTCTCGTCGCGGTTGCCCGAGACGTACCACATGACGACCTTGTCGCCCTTCTTGATCAGCTTGCCGCCCACCTCGGTGTCGGCCACGCAGGTGCGGCGCATGTGGGCGAGCGGCGTCTGCCAGCGGATGATCTCCGAGACCATCGAGGGGATCAGCGAAGGGTCAGCCCGCAGCTTGTCATACTCGGCCGGGTTCTGGTTGAGGGCCAGCAGGCCGCCGGTGATCGAGTTGCGGGTGGTGTCGTTGCCGCCGACGATCAGCAGGATGATGTTGCCCAGGTACTCCATGGGCTGCATGTTTTTCGTGCTCTCGCCGTGGCAGAGCATGGAGATCAGATCGGGTTGCGGCGGGGCGTTGATGCGCTCGTTCCACAGGCGGGTGAAGTATTCGAGGCAGCCGAGAAGCTCGAGCTGGCCTTCCTCCTCGGTTTCGACGACGCCCTGGCCCGGGATGGCGGTGGCGACGTCGGACCAGCGGGTCAGCTTGCGGCGATCCTCCCATGGGAAGTCGAACAGGGTGGCCAGCATCTGGGTCGTCAGCTCGATGCTGATGCGGTCGACCCAGTCGAACTCCTCGCCGACGGGCAGCTCGTCCAGCAGCTTGCAGACCCGTTCCCGGATCACCGGCTCCAGCTCCATCAGCCGCTGGGGGCTGACCGAGGGGCTGACCGTCTTGCGCTGCACATCGTGCTTGGGCTGATCCATGGCGATGAACATCGGCAACATGAAATCAGGGTTGAAGTCGGCAAGCGTGATGCCGCCCAGATGGGCGTCCGAACTGAAGGCCTGATGGTTGGTGTCGACGGCGACGATGTCCTCGAACTTCGTCACCGACCAGTAGGGCCCCCACTCGCTCTCGGCCGTGTAGTGGACCGGATCTTCCCGGCGCAGTCGCTCGAACACCGGCCAGAAGCTGTCGGTAGCGAAACGGTCCGGCAGGCCTGGGTTCAGCTCGGCCAGGGGCGTGGTTTCAGCCGCGGCCTTGTCGGCCGCGCGCTTGTCGAAGTTTCCATCGGCCATGGTCTTAGTCCTGGGTTCGGGCGGGGATGAGGACGGGAAGGGTGTCGTAGCCCTTCACGAAGCTGGAATAGACACGGGTCGGTTCGCCGACGACGTCGATGCGGGGGAAGCGCTTCAGCACCTCCTCCCAGACGATGCGCAGCTGCATCTCGGCCAGACGATTGCCGACGCAGCGGTGGATACCGAAACCGAACGACAGGTGATGGCGCGGCCGCTCGCGGTCGATGATGAAGGCGTCGGGGTTGTCGATGACGTCTGCGTCGCGGTTGCCCGAGACGTACCACATAACGACCTTGTCGCCGGCCTTGATGGTCTTGCCGCCGACCACGGTGTCCGCCACGCAGGTGCGGCGCATATGGGCGAGCGGCGTCTGCCAGCGGATGATCTCCGAGACCATCGAGGGGATCAGCGAGGGATTGGCCCGCAGCTTGTCGTACTCGGCCGGATTCTGGTTGAGGGCCAGCAGGCCGCCGGTAATCGAGTTGCGGGTGGTGTCGTTGCCGCCGACGATCAGCAGGATGATGTTGCCCAGGTACTCCATGGGCTGCATGTTTT
>JANPKF010000348.1:0-2891 GCA_031425895.1 Caulobacteraceae bacterium
GGGCTTCATGGCGCTGGTGCGGGGCCTGTCGCGCCATCTGCAAAGCGGCGGAGGGTTGCAGGAACTGACCCTGACCACCAACGGCACCCGCCTGGCCCACCACGCCGCCGAACTGGCCGACCTAGGCGTGCGCCGTATCAACGTCTCGCTCGACACCCTGAAACCCGACCTGTTCCGCGCCCTGACGCGCGGCGGCGATCTGGCCCAGGTCATGGCCGGCCTCGAGGCCGCCCGCGCCGCCGGCATCGCCCTGAAGATCAATACCGTCGCCCTCGCCCGCGACAACGCCGACGAAATTCCGGCCCTGATCCAGTGGGCCCATGGCGACGGCATGGACCTGACCCTGATCGAGACCATGCCGATGGGCGAGATCGAGGCCGACCGCACCGACCAGTACCTGTCGCTGAAAGCCGTCCGGGACGAACTGGCCAGCTACTGGACCCTGGAAGACCTGCCGCTGTCGACCGGCGGCCCGGCCCGCTATGTGCGCATCGCCGAGACCGGCGGGCGCCTGGGCCTCATTACCCCGCTCAGCCACAATTTCTGCGAGGCCTGCAACCGCGTCCGCCTGACCTGCACCGGCACCCTGCACACCTGCCTGGGCCAGGATGACGCCACCGACCTGCGGGCCGTGATGCGGAACGGCGGCTCCGACGACGACCTCGCCGCCGCCATCCGCATCGCCATCCTGGGCAAGCCGAAGGGCCACGACTTCCAGATCGGCGGCGCGCCGTCGGTCGCCCGCCACATGTCGACGACGGGCGGCTGATGGCGAAGGTCCTGCTGTTCGGCCGCCTGGCCGACCTCGCCGGCTGGCGCGAGAATACCATCGAGGCCGCCACCCTGTCACAGCTCCGCGCCGTGCTGTCGGCTGATCCGCGCCTCGCCGAGGCCCTGGCCGGGCCGTCGGTGCAGGTCGCCGTCGACAAGACCCTGGTCCGCACCGACATCGCCCTGACCGCGACCTCCGAAGTCGCCTTCCTGCCGCCGATGAGCGGCGGATGAGCGTCACCCTCCAGACGGCGCCCTTTGATCCGGGACAGCTGCTGACCCGTTTCTCCGAAGGCCGGGACGAGACGGGGGCCATCACCAGCTTCACCGGCCTGGCCCGCGCCGAACGCGGCCAGACCACGGCCCTGGAGCTGGAAGCCTACGAAGGCTTCACCGATGTCGAGATTACCCGGATCGTCAACGCCGCCCTCCACCGCTTCGGCCTGCAGGATGCCATGGTCGTCCACCGCATCGGGGCCATCGCGCCGGGCGAGGCCATCGTCTTCGTCGCCTGCGCCGCCGCCCATCGCCGGGCCGCCTTCGAGGCCTGCGACCACCTGATGGACTGGCTGAAATCCCGCGCGCCCTTCTGGAAGAAGGAACACGGCCCGGACGGCGCCCGCTGGATCGAGCCGACGCAGCAAGACAGGACCGACGCCGCGCGCTGGGATACGTCCTTCGATACGCTTGCTCCGCAGGCTGCTCAGGATGACTGACAGCGGTGTTGTTTCAAAATAAGTAGTCATGCTGAGCAGCGGCCGCAGGCCGCGTGTCGAAGCACGCACAAGGCCGGAGCGCCCATGACCACCCTCTCCATTGGCGGCAAGATCGACGAGGCCTGGGCCTTCAAGCCGGTGCGGGTCGCCGTGCTGACCGTCTCCGACACCCGCGACGAGGAAAGCGACACTTCCGGCCATCTGCTGGCCGAGCGGGTCACCTCGGCCGGCCACGAGCTGGCCGACAAGAAGATGGTCAAGGACGACGTCGGCGACATCCGCCTGCAGATCAAGGCCTGGGTCGCCTCCGGCTCGGTCGACGCCATCGTCACCACCGGCGGCACGGGTCTGACCGGGCGGGATGTGACGCCGGAAGCGGTGCGCCCCCTGTTCGACAAGGAGATCGACGGCTTCTCGGTGATCTTCCACCTGGTCAGCTACCAGAGCGTCGGCCTCTCCACCCTGCAGTCGCGGGCCCTGGCCGGCATCGTCGGCGGGGTCTTCGTCTTCTGCCTGCCGGGCTCGAACGGGGCGGTCAGGGACGGCTGGGACAAGGTCATCGCCGCCCAGCTCGACAGCCGTCACCGGCCCTGCAACATGGTCGAGCTGATGCCCCGACTTCTTGAGCAATGAAAAGGTTGTTGGAACAGTGAGCCGCCTCACCCACCTCGACGACCAGGGCCGGGCCCGCATGGTCGACGTCTCGGACAAGGCCTCCACCCTGCGCGAGGCGGTGGCGACGGGCCGGCTGCGCACGACGCCGGAGGTTCGCGATCTGGCGGTGACCGGCAAGGCCGCCAAGGGCGATGTCATCACCACCGCCGAACTGGCCGGCGTCATGGCCGCCAAACGCACCAGCGACCTGATCCCCCTCTGTCACCCCTTGGCTCTGAGCAAGGTCGGGGTTGTGGTCACCCCCTGCGACGACGGCTTCGAGGTCACGGCCACGGTCCGCACGACGGGACCGACCGGCGTTGAGATGGAAGCCCTGACAGCGGTCTCCGTCGCCTGCCTGACCCTCTACGACATGCTGAAGGCCGCCGACAAAGGCATGGTCATCGACCAGGTACAGCTGATTTCCAAGACCGGCGGCAAGTCGGGGGATTGGAACCGACCCTAGACCCTTTCAGGTTTTGATGTACGCATCAAAACCTGATCAAAAGGGTCTAGAATCAAACATTTAGAGCACGTCCAGGCGGCGGAACCGCGTACACTTCCGCCTGACGTGCTCTAGCTTTCAGGTGAACTGCTCGGGCAGGCCCATGGCGTCGTGCAGGAGTCGCACGACCTCCAGCTGATGCTCATCGTGCCGATAGACAATGAAATGCCTCGGCCGCCGGACCCGGTCATGAACAGGCATGGCTCGGGCAACATGCCGAAGATGATAGAAGATCAGGCCTGTCG
>JANPKF010000349.1:0-1716 GCA_031425895.1 Caulobacteraceae bacterium
GCCGTCGCCGCCGCAGACAATGACAAGGTCGGTCCCGGCCGCACGGCGCACGATGTCAGGGGAAACCTCGGCCGGTGAGGTGAACTGCTCGACGGTGACGTCGAGCCCGCCGGCGGCAAGGCGCGGAACCAGGTCCAGCGCCTCCGGCCCCCGGCGAGCGTTCGGGTTGACCAGCATGAGGGCGCGGCGCCGCGCCCCGTGAGGCGGAAGGGCGTCGGTCATTCCTCACCCCACATGCGCAGGAGGTTGCCGATCGTCTTGTCCAGCAGCAGGGCGGACTCCTCGCCGCCGGGGGCGCGGCGCACCTGTTCGAGGTCGAAGAGAAGTTCGCGCTGGTCGGCGCGGCGGATCACGCTCTGCACCCAGCCGACGCAAGCCAGCCTGACGCCCCGGGTGACGGGCGTGACCCGGTGCAGGTGGTTGGTCGGATAGAAGACGGCGTGGCCGGCAGCGGGGCGGAACTCGCGATCGCCGGCCAGATCCCGCAGCAGCAGGGCGCCGCCGTCGTAGGTCTGTGGATCCGAGAGGAAGAGGGTGAAGCTGACGTCGGTGCGCAGCGGCCAGCCGCCGGTGTCGACCATGGCGGCGTTGTCGGCGTGCAGCCCGTACTGCTGGCCAGGCCCATAGCGCGAGAAGATCAGGCTGGACCACCGTGCGGGTCGCACCAGGGTGCGGACGGTGGGATGGGACTCCAGCATAAGCCGCACCCGGCGGCCGAGATCGATCACGGCGGCATCGTCTCCACGCGCTTGCTCGTTGTGCTTGACCAGCTCCGCCGCCGCCCCGGCGGTGGACCGGCCGTCGCGGAAGGGCGCGGAGGCCAGGGCCTGCTGCATGGCCAGCACGTCCTGCGGCTTGAGGACCTCCAGAACGATCAACCTCGCCTCCTCTTCGCCGCGCCGCCGGCCTGGCCTGTCGGTCGCTTCAGGCTAGCGCGTCGCGCCGGCCGAAACGATGGGTCTTGTCCAATGCCCGTTCGGCGCCCATCTTCAGCGCGCGGACCGGGCCCCTCTGGTGACTGACAAGCTTGTTGACGGTCATGATGTCGGACGTATCACATCGCAAGGTGGATGAGGGTTGACGCCTTCACCTCACCGTCCAGAAGGAATCCCTGATGCCTCTTCTTCTTTGCCCCAACGACAACGGCGCGATGCAGACCGTGGAACGCGCCGGCGTCCAGTTTGACATGTGCCCCACCTGCCGGGGCGTGTGGCTGGATCGCGGCGAGCTCGAGAAGCTCATGGCCTCGGCGGCTCAGGACTCCGCCCCGCCGCCCCCGCAACCGGTCCGTGGGCCGGCCCCGCCGCCCCAGGCCGCGCCCCAGCCGTGGAACAGCGGTTACGGCGAACGCGGGGAACGCGGTGAATACGGAGAGCGTGGAGAGCGCGGCGAATACGGCGAGCGTGGCGAGTATGGCGGAGGCCACGGCGGCTATCACAAGAAGCGTTCGATCTTCGACATCTTCGACTGAATACGGATCGTCCCCGGCTCTCTCCCGGCAATGCAGTGGGAGGGCCGGGGCTTCATCGCAAGTCCCACCGCCATAGCAAAAGGCCCCGGTGTTTCCACCGGGGCCTTCGCTTTTTCAGCCGTGAGGCCGAAAGACTATTCGACGATCTTCGACACGACGCCGGCGCCGACGGTGCGGCCGCCTTCGCGGATGGCGAAGCGCAGGCCCTGGTCCATGGCGATCGGGGTGATCAGCTCGACGTCCAG
>JANPKF010000350.1:0-3317 GCA_031425895.1 Caulobacteraceae bacterium
ATCCTCTCCCGGCTGACGCTGACGGCCTGAGCGGATCCGGACTATGCCGATCGCACGGAGCATGGGTGGAGGACGATTTTTTGGGGGGCCGGAACGCGTGGTCGGGTGATGGGGCGGCTCCCTTCTCCCTCTTGGGGGAGCAGGTGGCGCGCAGCGCCGGATGAGGGGTCGCGCAGGTCGTTCAAAGGCTATGAGGCGGTTGAATCGGCTCTTCCGAAGCCGGTGCGACCCCTCATCCGACCCCTTCGGGGCCACCTTCTCCCCCAGGAGGGAGAAGGAAACTCATTGATTGCCCTTCCTGGTTTGACAGCGCATCACTGTTCCCCGCGCGGCCTGGGGAGGACGGATGCGGCCTCTGCTGTCTATCCAGTACCTGCGGGCGCTGGCCGCCCTGTCGGTGGCGGTCTTCCATGCCTTTCAGTGGGCGCGGCTGGATTTCGATATCGGGGCGGCCGGGGTCGATATCTTCTTCGTCATCAGCGGCTTCATCATGTGGCGCACGACCGAAGGGACGGACGTCCGGCCGCTGGAGTTCCTGCTCCGGCGGGCGGTGCGGATTGCGCCACTCTACTGGGTCGTGACCCTGGGCCTGGTGGTGGCGGCCCTGCTTTTCCCGATGCGCTTCCCGGATGTGCAGCCGACGTGGAGCCACGTCCTGCAGTCCCTGGCCTTCATCCAGCACCGCAATCCGGAGGGGCAGCCGTTCCCCATCCTGGCCCCGGGCTGGACCCTGAACTATGAGGCGGTGTTCTATCTGATCTTCGCCGTCGCCCTGCTGATCCCCCAGCCGCGCCGCCTTCTGGTCCTGACCTGCGGGCTTCTGGCGTTAGGTCTGGGCGGCTTCTTCTATCCGCCGGCCTACGAAATGCTGGCCAACCCGCTGATCCTCGAATTTCTGGCCGGGGTGCTGCTCGCCAAGCTCCTGACCACCGATTTTCGGCCCGGGCGCGGAGCCGGCTGGCTGATGCTCAGCGCCGCGCTGGCCTGGTATGTCGCCATGGCGGTGATCCAGAGCGAATGGGACCTGTGGCGGCCGCTGTTCTGGGGCATGCCGGCCCTCCTGATCGTCGCCGGCCTGACCGCGGTCGAGACCGAGGGTGGACTGCCGCGCATCCCGGTCCTGCTGGGGCTCGGTGACGCCAGCTACAGCCTCTACCTCACCCATCCCCTGGTCATCGGCGCCGTGGCGGTGCTGCTGGGAACCTGGATGCCCTGGTTGTTCATTCCTCTGTCCCTGGTCCTCGCCTGCGGGGTCGGCTGGCTGTGCTGGCGACTGTTCGAGAAGCCGGTCACCCAGGCCTTGAAAGGGCCGTTGATTGACGCTGCGTCGGGCGGCCATACTCGGCCCTAACGTCGGGCGTCAGACCCGGCGACTCGAGGATATGGGAGACATCGGGATGGGCGCCAAACGCGCAATATGGGCCGCCGTGGCGGTCGCGAGCCTGGCCCTGGCCGCCTGTGGCGGACAGAAGCCGGTGGATGGAGCGCGAATCGCCGGCGCGGACAGCAATCCGGGCGAGTGGGTCACCCACGGCCGCACCTATTCCGAACAGCGGTTCAGTCCGCTGGAGAAGATCAACGCCGGCAACGTCGGTGAGCTGGGCCTGGCCTGGTCGTTCGACCTGCCCGAGAACCGGGGCATTGAGGCGACGCCGCTGGTCGCCGACGGGGTGATGTACACGACCAGCGCCTGGTCGGTGGTCCGCGCCTTCGACGCCAAGACCGGCAAGCTTCTCTGGACCCATGATCCGGAAGTGCCGAAGTCGACGGGCGTGAAGGCCTGCTGCGACAGCGTCAACCGGGGCGTCGCCCTGTGGGGCGGCAAGGTGTTCTACGGCACCCTCGACGGGCGCCTGGAGGCTCTCGACGCCAAGACCGGCAAGGTCGTCTGGTCCAAGGTCACCGTCGATCAGTCCAAGCCCTACACCATCACCGGCGCCCCGCGCGTCGTGAAGGGCAAGGTGCTGATCGGCAACGGCGGCGCTGAACTGGGCGTGCGCGGCTACCTCTCGGCCTACGACGCCGAGACCGGCGACATGGCCTGGCGCTTCTACACCGTGCCCGGCGAGAAGGAGATCGACGGCGCCGCCAGCGACAAGGCGATGAAGGACGTCGCCCGCAAGACCTGGAACGGCGAGTTCTGGAAGATCGGCGGTGGCGGAACGGTCTGGGACTCGATGGCCTATGACCCCGAGCTCGACCTCCTCTACATCGGCGTCGGCAACGGCTCGCCCTGGAACCGTGACATCCGCAGCCCCGGCGGCGGCGACAACCTGTTCCTGTCCTCGATCGTGGCCCTGAAGCCCGAGACCGGCGAATACGTCTGGCACTACCAGACCACCCCCGGCGAGACCTGGGACTACACCGCCACCCAGCACATCGTGCTGGCCGACCTGACCATCGAGGGCAAGCCGCGCAAGGTCCTGATGCAGGCGCCGAAGAACGGCTTCTTCTATGTGCTGGACCGCACCAACGGGAAGTTCATCTCGGCCGAGAAGTACGTCAGCGCGGTCAACTGGGCGACGGGCATCGACAAGGTGACCGGCCGGCCGATCGAGGCACCGGGTGCGCGTTACGAGAAGACGCTGCACCTCTCCAATCCGGGTCCGCTCGGCGCCCACAACTGGCATCCGATGGCCTTCAGCCCGACGACGGGCCTGGTCTACATCCCGGCCCAGGAAATTCCCTTCCCCTACATGCAGCCGGGCGGCGACAAGGCCAACTTCAAGTACCGGGCCCAGGGCTGGAACGTCGGCATCGACTTCTTGGTGGCCGGCCTGCCGGACGACGAGGCCCAGCTGAAGGCCATCCGCGCCTCGCTGAAGGGCAAGCTGGTGGCGTGGGATCCCGTGGCGCAGAAGGCCAGATGGACGGTCGACTATGACGGTCCGTGGAACGGCGGGGTGCTGGCCACGGCCGGCAATCTGGTCTTCCAGGGCAGCGCAACGGGCGAGTTCGCGGCCTATTCCGCCGACAGCGGCAAGAAGCTGTGGGGCTTCGACACCCAGACCGGCGTCGTCGCTCCGGCGATGACGTACGAGATCGACGGCGAGCAGTACGTCGCCCTGATGGCCGGCTACGGCGGCGGCTTCGCGGTTTCGGCCGGGGCCGGGGTCGATCCGCGCTCGGAGGGACCGCGCCGGCTGCTGGTCTTCAAGCTCGGCGCCAAGAGCAAGCTGCCGGCCCGCCCGGTGTCGACCAAGACGCCGCTGACTCTGCCGGCCACGCCCGGCACGGCGCAGCAGATCGCGACGGGAACCGCCGTCTTCGCCGCCAACTGCGGCGTCTGTCACGGGGCCAGCGGGGTTTCGAACTTC
>JANPKF010000351.1:0-17534 GCA_031425895.1 Caulobacteraceae bacterium
GTCTGCAGGTCTTCTTTCCATTCGAGGCCGGGTTCGCGGAAGTGGACCTGGCTGTCGATCACGCCCGGCAGGACCGTCAGGCCGGTGGCGTCGAACACCTCGCCGGCGCTCGCCTGAGACAGGTCACCAATGGCGGCGATCTTGCCGGCCCGCACGCCGATGTCGGCGAAGCCTCTACCGGAATGGTTCACCACCTCGCCGCCGCGGACGATCAGGTCGTAGGTATTGGGCATCGGGCGGCGCTCCATCAGATTTCCTTCTCCCTTGGGGGAGAAGGTGGGCCCCTAAGGGCTGGGATGACGGGTCGCGAGATGTATGACGCCGCGATCCGTTCGCTACGCCAATCCCTCGAAGCCGGTGCAACCCCTCATCCGTCGACTTCGTCGACACCTTCTCCCCCAAGGGGAGAAGGATTGGAAGTAGACGTCAACAATTCCGTGGCCGCCAGGATCACCGCCTCGGTCGGCAGGTCGAGCATGTGGCCGATGGTCTGGTTGAGGCCGGGATCGACCTCCTTGAACTGCTCGAAGGCGCGCGGGCCGCGGACGACGCGGGTGTGCGGGCCCCAGGGGGCGTAGAGGCGGTCGTCGGAGGGGCCGAACAGGCCGACCGTCGGGCAGCCGGCGGCGGCGGCCAGGTGCATCAGGCCCGAATCGTTGCCGACGAAGAGCCGCGCCCGCTTGAGCAGGGCGTAGGCGGTGAGCAGGTCGAGCTGGCCGGTCAGGTCCAGGCACTGGTCACGCGGCAGGGAGCGGCGCAGTTCATCGACATAGCGCACGTCCTCCGGCCCGCCGAGGATGACCAGCCGGCCGCCGGCCAGCGGGCCATCTTCAGCCATCAGCCGCTTGGCGGTGCTGGCGAAACGGTCGATGGGCCAGGTCTTGCCGAACCAGTTGGCGGCCGGACCCATGGCCAGGATCGGGCCTTTGCCGCCCTCGAGCAGGGCGTCGGCGGCGGCCTGGCGTTCGGACGAGACGTAGAGGTAGGGGGCCGGGGGCTCGCCATCGATCTGTAGCAGGCGGGCGGCCTCGATCACCTTGTGAGTCGCCTCGCCTTGCGACTTCCTGTGCACGGCCCGGCGCTTGCGGCGCAGGAAGGTCGAGATGGCCGAGCCGCGGGTGTCGATGACCAGGCCCCAAGCGGTGTGACGCACCTGGTTCCACAGCTTGAACCAGTGGCCGCTGCCCTTCTGCTTTTGCATGACGATGATCCGGTCGAGGCCGGGCAGGTCGGCGAACAGCGGCGCGGCGGCGGGGCCCACGGCGATGGTGAAGCGCGCGCCGGGAACCTCGCGGGCGAGCTTGTGGATCAGGCCGGAGCCAAGCACGGCGTCGCCGATGCGGCCGGGGCCAATGAAGAGAATCGGGAAGGGCGTTGAGGCCATTTGCGGGATGATAGCCGGGTTACCTCTGGCGCTCCATTGTCGGGCGCGCCACTTATGCACGTATGACGATGTCGCAACTGAGGCTTTCCGACCGGGCGCTGGTCCGCGTGACCGGCGAGGACTGGCGCGGGTTCCTGCAAGGCCTGCTGACTCAGGACGTGGAGACGATCGGCAACGGCGAGCTGCGGTATGGGGCCTTGCTGACGCCGCAGGGTCGTTTGCTGGTCGATCTGTTCATTCTGGGGACTGACGACGGCGTGCTGCTGGATGTGGCGGTTGACCGGCGCGAAGACCTGATCCGGCGGCTGACGATGTATCGGCTACGGTCGAAGGTGAAGATCGAGGCGGATGAGGCCGGCGTCTTCGCGGCTTTCGGAGCAGATCCAGGCCCGGGCTGGGCAATCGATCCAAGGCTGCCGGCGCTCGGTTGGCGCGGATATCGGCTGACCGTTGAGGACACGGCCCGCCGCGAGGCCTGGGATGCACACCGGATCGCCCTGGCCGTGCCGGACATGGCTGATTTCGGCGAGGACGCCACCTATCCGATCGAGGCCAATCTCGATCTGCTCAACGCCATCGACTTCAAGAAGGGCTGCTTTGTCGGGCAGGAGACGACCAGCCGCATGAAGCGGCGTGGGGTCGTAAAGAGCCGGATGTTGCCGCTGCGGTTCGAGGGCCCTGCTCCGGCGGCGGGCGCGGAGGTGCTCAATGGCGAACTTCGGGCGGGCGTGGCCGCCTCGGGGGTCCAGGGGCTGGCGCTTGGGTTGATGCGGCTGGACCGGATCGACGGCCTGCTGACCGTCGAAGGGCGAAGCGTGACTGTCGATAAGCCGCACTGGCTCTGACGCCCCCTGCCCGACCGGGGCAGGGAGATTACTGCGGCGCCGCGGGAACCGGAGCGGCCGGCGCGAGCGCCGCCAATGTCGAGCTCTGCGTCACCAGCCCCGGCAGCGGGCCGGTGTAGCGGCCGGCCACGAAGACCTGGAACAGGCCGGGGTCGCTGACCGTCACGGTCAGGCCCTTCAGCGCCGGGACGCGGTAGGCCTCGCCCTGCTGCAGAACGCGGGTGAAGTAGTTGGAGCCGTCTGGCCCCTTGACCTCGAAGACACCGTTGCGGCGGGCCTTGATGGTCACGCCGGACGCGGCGCTGGCCGGTGCGCCGTAGATCGTGCCGTCCGGCTTGAAGGCCGCGCCGACCGGCAGCGACATGACCGGAGCCTCGGCGGCCTTGGCGGCGGTTTCGCTGCCGTCGCCGTTATTGGCCATGCCGGGGGTGACGTAGGCGTCGGGGGTGGTCGATTCCACGGGCGGGGCCGTGGGGCCGCCGACCTGGATGGGACCGCCAATATCGGCCGGCGGCGGAGGAACCTGGGCTTCAGCGACGATGGCCTGGCTGGGCGCCTTTTCGGCGATGGCCCGCTGGGCGACGTTCCACAGCAGGATGGCGGCGCCGATCAGCAGGCCCGCGATGAGGATGAGGGCCAGGCGCGGATCGCGTTCCTTGCGGACGCCGATCGGAGCGCGAAGGCCCTCGTCATGTTCGGGGTGGTCGTTGCGGAAGCGCTCGACCGCCTCGTCGACATCGAGGCCGAGGTGCCGGGCGTATGCCTTCACATAGCCGATGGCGAACGGCCGCGACGGCAGTTCGTCGAGGCGCATGTTCTCCAGAGCGTCGAGATAGGACTGGCGAATGCGGGTGGCGTCGGCCACGTCCTGCAAGGTCACGCCATGGAACAGGCGGATGGCTTTCAGGGCAGCGCCGACATCGTAGCCGTCCTGCAGGGTCGGCGCATCGTTGCGCAAAACCTCCGCCGAAGGATCGTACTCACCCGTGCGATACAAAGACGTAACCCCGCCGGTATCCAGCGCCATGACTAGGAAAGCCCCCACTCAACGCAAACCGCGGAGCTCGCGCATAGGGCGAGAGTCCCGCCGATCGCTTCCCCTACCGCGAGAAGCGTTAACGATGCCTTTTGGATATCAAGAAAACGCCCGGAATTCAATGTGGTAACCCCCCGTGAGGTTAATGGTCACACAGCGACATACAATTTCCGGGCCAGAGTCTCGATCTCGTTGCGGATGGAGCCCGCGGCGCTCTTGATCAGGGTGTTGACGCCCCGCGCCGCGGCCTCGCGATCACAGGACAGAACCATCTGTTTCACGGGGCCGATGCCGGCCGGCGGCATCGACAGGCGGTCGAAACCCAGCGCCGTCAGGGCGAAGGCTTCCAGCGGCCTTCCGGCCATTTCGCCACAGACCGAGACAGGCGTTCCCGTTTCGGCACAGGCCGACTGGATCATTTTGAGCGCCCGCAGGGCCGGCGGGGACAGCGGGTCGTAGCGGTCGGCGACCCGTGGGTTTCCCCGGTCGGCGGCGAACAGGTACTGCATCAGGTCGTTGGTGCCGACGCTGACGAAGTCCGTCATCGGCAGCAGGGCGTCGAGGTGCCAGATCAGCGACGGGGCCTCGATCATCGCCCCGACGTCGAGGCGACTGGGCGCCGGGCGCCCTCTGCGCAGGGCCCAGTTCACCTCATTGTCGACCATGGCGCGGGCGGCGCGGAACTCGTCGACGTTGGCGACCAGGGGGAACATGATCCGCAAGGGGCGGCCCTTGGAGGCCCATATAAGGGCGCGGAGCTGCATCTTCAGGAGGGCCGGACGGTCGAGGCCCATGCGGATGGCGCGCCAGCCAAGGGCCGGGTTCTCTTCGCGCTCGGCCTCCATGTAGGGCAGCAGCTTGTCGCCACCGAGATCCAGGGTGCGGAAGGTGACCGGCAGGCCGTCGGCGGCGTCGAACACCTTGCTGTAGAGGCTGGTCTGGGCCTCGAGGCGCGGCAGTTCCTCGGCGACCATGAACTGGAATTCGGTGCGGAACAGGCCGATGCCCTCGGCTCCCGTCTCGCGCAGGATATCGAGATCGACGGCCAGGCCGGCGTTCATCAGCAAGGTCACCTTGTGACCGTCGCGGGTGAAGGCCGGCGTATCGCGCAGCTTGGCGAACTCGGCCTTGCGCTGGGTGCGGACCTCCAGCCGGGCGTTCATCGCCTTGATGACGTCAGGGCGGGGGCGGAGGAAGGCCTCGCCGCTTTCGGCGTCGACGATGACGGGGTCGCCCTGGCTCAGGCGATCACGCAGGCCGGACAGCCGACCGACGCAGGGGATGTCGAGCGCCCGCGCGACGATGGCCGCGTGGCTGGCCGTCGAGCCCTCCTCCAGGAGGATGCCCTTCAGTTTCGTGCGATCATATTCCAGAAGATCGGCCGGGCCGAGGTTCCGCGCGATGAGGATGGCGTTCTCGGGCAGCTCGCGCGCCACGTCGCCGTCGCCGGCGAGGTGACGCAGCAGGCGGTCGTTGAGGTCCTCCAGGTCGTGGAGGCGTTCGCGCAGGTAGGGATCCTTGGCCTTGCCGAGGCGGGCGCGGTGTTCCGAGCGGACGCGTTCGACGGCGGCCTCGGCGGTGAGACCCGAGCGCACGGCCTCTTCCAGAGACCGGTTCCAGCCGCGGTCGTGAGCGAACATCCGGTAGGTGTCGAGCACCTCGTAGGAGGCCCCGATCAGACCGCCCTCGCCTTCCAGCATCTGGTCGATCTGGGCCTGCAGCCCGTTCACCGCGACCTTGAGCTTGGCCTCTTCGGCGACCGGGTCGTCACTGAGCAGGTGGCCGACAGCGACGGGCTGTTCGTGCAGCACCGCGATACCGAAGGCCAGGCCGTCGGCGAACTTGGCCCCCTTCAGCCTCTCGGGCCTGTGCGGCGCGATCTCGACGTCCCTGAGCTCGGCCTCACCGAGGATGTCGCCCGACCCGACCAACTCGGCCAGCACCATGGCGATGATCTGAAGGTCCTCGACCTCTTCCTCGCTGTAGGTGCGGGTCGTGGCGTTCTGCACGACCAGCACCCCGATGCCCCGCCCACCGCGCAGCAGCGGCACGCCGAGGAAGGCATGGTAGGGATCTTCTCCCGTCTCCGGGCGATAGGCGAAGGCCGGGTGGTTGGGAGCGTCTGACAGGTTCAGCGGCCGGCCGAGGCGGACGATCTCGCCGACCAGACCCTCGCCGGCCTTCAGCCGGGTGACGTGGACGGCCTCGCGGGCAAGGCCCTCGGTGGCGAACAGTTCCAGGTCGCCATGGCTGCGGCGCAGATAGAGGGAGCAGACCTCGGCCACCATCGAGCGGGCGATGATGCGCACGACCATGTCGAGCTTGGCCTGGGCCGGAACCTGCCCGGCCATGGCTTCACGGATCTGCCGCAGCAGACCGCGCGATCCCCTCACTGCAAGGCCGGTTGGGCCCATGGTCGTTGTCTCTCCCTATCCCCTACCTAATAGCAGAATTCCGTGAGGGAACGGTGACCTTCGCCGATTGTGCCCGATCAACAACGCTTCTGCACAGATTCCGCGCGGCCCCGTCGCGCAGGGCTGGCGTTTTGCCTACGGCGTGCTAGCAATACCGCTGATCGTCCGGGATAGTGGGCGATGATTGGGGACTGAGAGTCATGATTTTCAACGACGACAGCATGCTGGATTTCCGGGGGACGGGATTCGGCGACAGCGTCATGGACGCCATCTTCGGCTTCGACATGGGCGAAGTGGTCATCACGGGACGGGTGCCGGGCGCCCTCTACGTAGAAGACTTTTCCGAAGGCGAGTTCGGCCTGCAACACATCCAGCCGCTGGAATTCGTGCAGGATGAATTGAGCAACCTCGTCGCTGTCGATGTCATCGATATGGCCGACGCCTCCGGTCTGACCGAAGATACCCCGGCCGATGATGGCGAAGGCGCCTCCGCCGCCCTGACGCCGGCCAACGACGACGACGCCCCGTCCGCCCTGATCGTGCTGACCCACGGCAAGGACGCCGAGCCGC
Organism: Caulobacteraceae bacterium; assembly: GCA_031425895.1. Lineage (GTDB taxonomy): Bacteria > Pseudomonadota > Alphaproteobacteria > Caulobacterales > Caulobacteraceae > Caulobacter. Next base: position 6,250 of record JANPKF010000351.1, read on the forward strand.
AGGTCCTGACCGCGGGCGACAATGAAGATGGAGCCGGCGCCGGCGAGCTGAACCTGATCGACCCGTTCGATCTGGCCATCCCGGCCATCCCGCAGCTGTTCAGTCTGGACACCCCGGCGGTCACTTTGGCGCCGCAGGACGTTGACACTGACGCCCCGCTGATGATCGGTGGCCGCGCCTATCAGTCGCTGTCCTTCCTGATCATCGACACGCCGTTCGCGGTCGGCGACAGCCAACTCACCGACTACCTGCGTCCGTCGCTGAACGAACTGCTGGGTCTGTCGGCCGAGTCCGGCCTGGGCGAAGACGACAGCCAGGCCTTCGTGCTGCCGGCCCGCAGCTGGCTGCTGCACTAGGTCCAGCGATCCTGAAATTGCGAAGCGCCGGCCTTCAGGGCCGGCGTTTTTCGTTTGGCGGTCAGGCGGCCGACTTGAGGGTTTCGGCCGGCTGCACCAGGCCAACGGAGATATAGGCCACCGTCAGCGCCACGCAGACCGGCGCCAGGCTGGCGACCAGGACGGCGAAGGCGGGCCCCGGACCGGCCTGGGAGGCGAGGCCTCCGAGCGACCGCCAGGACCCGAGCAGGGCTAAATTGGCCAGAAGGGACAGGACCGCGCCGATCCCGGACGCAAGCACAATGGGCGCGACCAGACGCGCCACCAGACGGGCTGTCGCGGCCCCGAGGGCCTGGCGGATGGCGATCTCGCGCCGCTGGTGCTCGATGGCGTTGAGAACCAGCGCCGTGCAGACGCCGAGGAAGACCAGGCTCATGACCACCGCTCCAAGACCCAGCAAAGCGGCTATGCGCCCTTCACGCGCATAGGCATTGAGCCCCAGGCGTCCGAGGCTGACCGTCGGAGCCGCCGAGGCGCGTGGCAGCGAGGCAAGCGCCACCTGCGGCCGCGCATCCGCCCGCAGACGGACGAATATGCGCCGGGAGGGCGCGCCGGACCGCTCGCTGCGCGTGACGAACTCCGAGCCGACCACATGCAAGGCCGGGCCGACCGGGTCGGTGAGCCGATCGAGCCGTATATCCGGAACGATGGCGACGACCAGGCAGCGGTCGGGCAGATTGGCCAGGGTCAGCGATCGGCCGAGCAGATCGGTCGCCCGGCGGAAGCCAAGCTCACCGGCCAGCCTTTCGCTGGCCGCCGCCCGGCATCCCGGACCGTCTGTCAGGCGGGGCAAGACGCCAGCAGCGGGGCCCAGGCCCAACAACTCGAAGATGGTGGTTTCGCCGGTCAGCACAGTGGCCTGATGAAAGCGGCCCTCCCGCTCCAGCTGAAGGCTCATGTTGCCTGAATTGGTATCGAACGGACGCCAGTGCAGTATCCCCGTCGCCTCGACGTCAGGCCGGCGCGCCAAGGCCTGCAGAACCGCATCGACGCGGTCGATGCGCGTCGGGACCAGGAACAGCCGCCCGTCGAGCGGAGACAGCGACGCGCCACGCGCAACCTCTCCGCCGAACAGCGCGGCGGAGAAGGCGAAGGCGCCGCCGGCGCAAACCAGAACTGCCAGTCCGACGACCATGGCCAGAAAGGCCAGGCGCCGCCCACCGGGACGGGGCTGGATGAGCCTGATCGGGGCGGTCATCAGGATCGGGGCCAGTCCGGCGGCGCTGGCGGCCAGGATCAGGATCCCACAGCCCAGAAAGGCCAGGGCGACGGCGACCCCGGTCGTCACGCCCGGGTCCGGCTTTCCCAGAAGACCCAGAACCGGCCCCCCGGCCAGGACGATCAGCAGGACCGACGGCAGCGCCGCCGCGGCCATCAGGCCGCCGGCCACCGCCAGGCCGCGCAGGTATATGGCGCGCGGCGAATCGCCCAGGCAGATGCGCACGCCCATCTCGGCCACTCTGGCCCGCAGCGCCGTCTGGACGAACAGCAGCAGGGACACCGCCACGCCGCCGAGGCTGATGACGGCCAGCAGCAGGCCGGTCTGGCGCTCCAGGGCTCCGCCCGTGACCACAAACCGCGGCTCACCTATGAGGCCACCCGTCCCTCCCGACCTCAGGCGGGTGATCGGGGTCAGATCGGCCGGCGTTTCAAGGCCGGTGACCTGCTCCATCGCGCGGGCCGCGCCGCGCGCCGCGCTGGCCGGATCGCCGCGAACCTGGAGGTAGGTCAGGGCGGGATAATGGTGAACCAGGCCCATGATCGCGTTGCTGTAGTCGAATGCCTCCGAAAACGGCGCCAGCCCGTCGTACTGGAGGTGGGAGGTTGGCCCCGGCGGGTCGATGACGCCCAGGACGGGCAGGCGCCGGCCGCCGATCTGGACCTGGGCAAGGGATCCGCCCTGAACAGCCTCAAGCCGTCGCAGCGCTGGCCTTGTCAGCCAGACGCCTGGCCGTTCGCCCAGGGATGACAACGACCTGCCGCCGGAGCGCACCCTGAACAGCTCTGGAAAGTTCGGGTCGGCGGCGACGATACGCAGCCCCACCTCGCGCTCCGGTCGACGCGGCGCCCGCACCGCATCGGCGACGGGGGCGATCCGTACGACCCGGCTGGCCACGCCAGAAGCGAGGAGCGCGGCCTTGAGTTCCTTGGGGGTATCGGCGCGTGTTTCACCGGCCCCGACAACGCCGGCGAACACCGTCGGCGTGCGGGTGGTGATGCGGTAGGTCGTGTCGGCGTGCGGATGCTCCCGGTCGCTGACCAGATCGAGCAGGACACTGGCCGTCATCACTGCCCCGACCGCCAGGCCGATAGCGATGATGAACACCATGGCCGCGCCCGTCAGCCACTGACGCGGCGTCCTCAAGGCCGCACACCCGGCGGCAAGTGGACAGCGGGAAGGTCGGACGAAGGACTAGGGAGCACAGGCGCGGTCGCCACACTCCCGAACCTTGCCCTTGCGCGAGCCGTCCATGACCGAGGCAAACTCGGACGCCAGCACGACGTCGTCGCCGTTGGTGTCGAAGGCGTACATGAAGCGGTCCGCCTTGTTCATCTGTTCGACGGCGACCTTCTGGGCGCCCTGCTGACCGCCCTTGACCGACATGCTGAAGTCCGAGGTCTCGGCTTCCCGACGATCGACCCGACCATCAGCGTTGCGATCTATCGAGGCGAACAGCATACGGTGTACCGGGTTGCTGATCCCTTCCGGAGCGGCTGTCGCGCCGGAAACGGAGACCGCCAGGAACCCCGCGCCTCCCAGGACCACGGCGGCGATCCCGCCGATGGCCATCGCCTTGCTCAACTGCAGTGCCATCTCAACCTCCCTAACCCGAGATTGCAGTGGAGCCACATGAACGGCCATGTGGCAAGGCTTGGGCAATCGCATAACCTGTTTTCTGAACGAAAAACATGCTAGGGTGGTTTAAATAACACTGCTAGATTGACTCATTTGTTAACACGGCCCACGGTATAGTCGCAGTCCGATCCGGACGTGCGCAACCAAGGGGGAGTCTATGATCAAGTTGGTAAGGACCGGCCTGGCCGGAGCGATCGCCGCAGCGGCGCTCGGTGCAAGCGCACCGGCGTTCGCGGCATGCCAGGACCGTTGGATTTGCGTAACGGTCGACGTCGGCGTGGAACTGACCCTCTGCGTGAAGGTCAAGGTCTGCGACAGTGATCCGACCGGCGACAGCGATACGATCGGCTAAGGCGTATTCGCCACGGCTGACGGAGTTTGGCGGCGGGTCACGTGCCCGTCGCCGGCTTTCGTCTTCCGCATTCAGGGGGAACGGCGACGATGGCGATGACGGCGGAGCGTCCACCCAGGCCCGGCGAGCGGGCGGGTCGACCCGGATCGGAAGGCGCCCGCCCCTCGGTGTTCGGGCCCGGCTCGGTCGAGCCCCTTTATCCAGCCCCTCCCCGTAGATCTATGCTCCGCGCTATGGGCGCCCGACCCCGATGGATGATGATCGGGGGAGGCATGGCGACCCTTGTGGTGGCTGTCACGATCACCGGATTCAGCCTGTCCGGAGGACCGACCCTGTCGCGATCGGAGGCGACGCTGGCGGATGTTCGGCAGGAGGCGTTCTCGCCGCTGATTGCCGGAACCGGGGCGATTTCGAACGAGTCCGGCCAGACCATCGCCGCGCTGGAGGGCGGGGTCGTCGATCAGGTTCTCCACCGCAGCGGTGAGCGGGTCAATGTCGGCGAAGCGATCGTCACCCTGGCAAATCCCACGCTTCAGCGGGAAGTCGCGGACGCCCTGATGAGGCTGGAGAGCGAAGAATCGACGTTGCGGGCCCAGGAGGGCGAAGGCGAGCGCCAGATTTCCCAAGCCCGTGATCGCGTGGGCGAGATCGAATATCGACACCAGAACGCGCGCAACGAACTGGATCGCAACCGGCAGCTCGAGGAGCGCGGCTTTGCCTCCAAGGCCAAGATGGATCGTCTGCGCGAGGATCTCGCCTTTAGCCGCCAGCAACTCGACGCCGCCCGGAGCGAACAGCAGAGGCTGGTACGACTGGAGCACGAACGCGGCGACGCCAGGGCCGAGGCTCGACGTCGCCTTGCCGCTCTCAAGGCTCTGCAGTCTGGCCGCCTGGACGCCCTGACCATTCGTGCTCCAATTGCTGGCGTACTCGGCGGCATGACCCTTCGCCAGGGCGCGCCGGTTCGTCCCAGCGACGTGATCGGCCAGATCGCCGTCGATGGCGCGATCAAGGTCGAGGCCCGCGCGCCCGACATTGCCGGCAACATGCTCAAGGTCGGTGGGCGAGCGCGGCTGCAGGACAATCCGTCGGCGACGCTGGTTGTCCGGTCCATCGATCCGGAGGTGAATCAGGGCTCGCTGACCGTTCGGCTGGAGTTCCTGGGTCCCGCTCCGCCCGACCTGAAGCCTGGACAGTCCCTGCAACTCGCGTTCGCCACCGGCGAGCCGCGACGGGCGCTGGTCCTGCGCTATGGAGATCTTGTTGGGCCGGCAACGGTCTGGGTTGTCGAAAGGGATGCGACCGTGGCGCGTCCAAGGCCGGTCAAGCTGGGCGAACGGGCAGGGGACGATGTCGAGGTCCTGGGCGGCCTTAAAGCCGGCGACCGGATTCTGATCGGTTCGGCCAAGGCGCTGGACGGTCACCGTCGCGTGCGGCTCGCCCCCTGACCATGCTGCGACTGGAAAATGCCTGGAAACAGTTCGCTTCCGGCCCCACGGCAGTGACAGCCCTGGCCGACGCCAGCCTGGATCTGTCCCGGGGAGACTTCATTTCGATCACCGGGCCTTCGGGTTCCGGAAAATCCACCCTGGTGACCCTGCTGGGCCTGCTCGACCGGCCGGACCAGGGACGCCTGACCTTCATGGATCAGGACGTCAGCCGATATTCCGCCGGCCGCCTGGCGGCGCTGCGCCGCGCCCATATCGGCTTTGTCTTCCAGGCCTTTCACCTGATCCAGGACATGACGGTGCTGGAGAACGTCATGCTGGGCCTGGAAGGGCTGGTGCGCGGCCGAGCCGACCGCAGGGCCCGCGCCGGCGCCGTGCTGGAACGCCTGGGCCTGTCTGATCGCGCCGGCCACCTGCCCTCGCAGCTCTCCGGCGGCCAGCAGCAACGCGCGGCCATAGCCCGCGCCATGGCCAAGGAACCGGACCTGCTGATCTGCGACGAACCGACCGGCAATCTCGACGGCGAGTCGGGTGAGCGGGTGGTCGAGCTGATCCTGGCGCTGAACAAAGCCGGCGCGGCGGTCGCGCTGGTGACGCATGACCCGCGGCTGGCCGAAATGGCCGAGCGCCGCTTTCACATCGCCGACGGGCGGCTGACCGCTCCCGCCGAATTGAACAATCTATAAGGCGCTCGATATTGAATAATCTCAAAAGTTGTCATAGCGTCGAATTTCCATGACCAAGGGGGCTCACCGAATGTCACTGGGCAATCTGCTGTTTTCGCCGTTCGGCCGCATCGGCCGGGGCCAGTTCTGGGGCGCCTGGCTGGGGCTTTCGATCTTTGGCGCGGCTTTGGGCTGGATCCCGCTGGTCGGGCCGGTGGTCGGTGTCGTGGCCCTCTACATATTGGTCTGCCTGTTCTCCAAGCGGCTGCACGACATGGGACGGTCGGGCTGGTGGCAACTGGTTCCGATCGTCGCGGCCCCCCTGCTGTGGCTCGCCGGTTTCTACAGCCTTCAGGGCGCCACGCTGGTTCCGGTCGGAGAGACCGGGCTGGACGTGCGAGGCGGCGTTGGCGAATGGCCGCTGTTCCTTGGCATTCTGCTGTCGGTCATGGTCGGGCCCCTGTTCTTCCTGTGGGCCGGGCTCAGCCCGGGACGTCCGCCCTCGCCGGCCACCGGCCAGCTGCAAGGCGCCTGAGACGCCCTTTCCGTCGCCGGCCGCGTGACCTAGGCTCCCCCAAAGCGAGGGGATTCCGATGAGCGTGACCGAGACCGGGGCCGACGGGTCCCTGCCGCCTGAGGCCTCCGCGCCCGGCATGACCGCCGGCCAGCGCCTGCGCGCCATCCTTGGCGGCTCGGCCGGCAACCTGGTCGAGTGGTACGACTGGTCGGCCTACCTCTTCCTCAGCCTCTACTTCGCCAAGCAGTTCTTCCCCGAGGGAGACCAGACAGCCCAGCTGCTCAAGGTTGCCGCCGTGTCGATGGTCGGGTTCCTGGCCCGGCCGCTCGGGGCCTGGCTGATGGGGTTGTACGCAGACCGGGCGGGTCGCCGCGCGGCGCTGACCCTGTCGGTGTCGCTGATGTGCGCCGGCAGCCTGATCATTGCGGTCGCTCCGACCTATGCCGTGGTCGGGAGCCTGGCGCCGGTGATCCTGCTGGGCGCCCGCCTCCTGCAGGGCCTGTCGGTCGGCGGCGAGTACGGAGCCAGCGCCACCTACATGAGCGAGGTGGCCGGCAAGCAACGGCGCGGTTTCTGGTCCAGCTTCCAGTACGTGACCCTGATCGCCGGCAGCCTGCTGGCCCAGCTGGTGCTGGTCGTCCTGCAACAGACGATGAGCGAAGAGACGCTCGAGGCCTGGGGCTGGCGCATTCCCTTCTTCATCGGCGCGGCCCTGGCCGTGGTGGTGTTCTGGATCCGCGCCCGAATGGACGAAAGCCACAGCTTCAAGGCCAAGACCGGCGAGGTCCGCGTTGCGCGGGCGCAGGTGATCTGGGTCACGGCCATGCTGTCCGGCGTGGTGATCGCCGCCATCCTGTCGTTCACGGTCAAGGCCATCCAGGGACAGGCCCAGATCGCCGCCGTGGCGCTGTTCTTCGCCCTGCTGGCCTCGCTGATCTGGCCGACCATCAAGGCCCACCCGCGCCAGACCCTGGCCGTCATGGGCCTGACCGCCGCCGGCTCGCTGGGGTACTACGTCTACACCAGCTACATGCAGAAGTTCCTGGTCAACACCACCGGGTTCACCAAGGAGACGGCTACCCTGATCAGCGTCTCGGCGCTGTTCCTGTTCATGCTGGCCCAGCCTCTGTTCGGCTGGCTGTCGGACAAGTTCGGCCGCAAGCCGATGCTGATCACGGCCTTCGGCGGCGGAGTGCTGCTGACCTGGCCGATCATGTCGGCCATCGCCACCGCGACCAGCCCGGTCACCGCCTTCCTGCTTCTGCTGGCCGCCCTGCTGTTCCAGTCCTGCTACAGCTCGATCTCGGCAGTGGTGAAGGCCGAGCTCTATCCGACCCATATGCGGGCGCTGGGCGTCGCCCTGCCCTACGCGGTGGCCAACGCGGTGTTCGGCGGCAGCGCCGAATATGCGGCGCTGGCCTTCAAACAGGCGAAGATCGAGAGCGGCTTCTATGTCTATGTCACGGTCGTGATGGTGCTGGGGCTGGTGGTCAGCATCCTTCTGAAGGACACCCAGAAGCACAGCCAGATCCTGGAGGACTGAAACGGCCATGATCGCCTGGGACGACCTCGCCGCGCTGGTCTTCTTCGTCCTGTGCTGGGTGTTCTACGAGCCGATCCTGCGACTCTTCCGCGGGCCGGCCGGGGTGCTGAACAGTGACATGGCCAGGGTGCGGGTCGCCTGGATGCTGGAGATGAGCCGCCGGGCCGGCCGCTTCATGGACGGCCAGCTGTTGGGTCACGCCCTCAACTCGGCCAGCTTCTTCGCCAGCTCCAACCTGCTGCTGATCGCGGCGGTGGCGGGGGTGCTGTTCGGCGGCGAGGACAGCTTCCGGTCGGTGTCGTCCCTGGCCCTGATCCAGACCTCCAGCCGGCTGCTGTTCGAGACCCAGCTGGCGGTGATCCTGATCACCCTGGCGCGCGGCCTGCTCGACTTCATCTGGGCCATTCGCCAGATGAACTACACCCTGACCATCTTCGGCGCCGCGCCGGAGCGGGAAGAGGGTCAGCCGGCGCCAGATGCGAATGTGGTCGACGCCATCGGCCAGGCGGGGGCCCGGGTGCTGAACGGGGCCCTGAGCGCCTTCAACGCCGGGGTGAGGGGCTACTACTTCGCCCTGGCGGGCGCCGCCTGGATGTTCGGACCGATTCCCTTCGCCATCGCCACCATGGGCGCGGTCGTGCTGCTGGCCTGGCGCCAGACGCACAGCCCCGCCGCGGAGGCGGTGCGCATTCTTCGCAAGGCGCTCGACGAAAGCGGCAGCGAGTAAGGTCGATGGACAAGTCCGAGTTCGACAGCGCCTTCCGCGCGTTGGTGGCCGATCGTCTCGCGCCGCACGGCTTCGGCCTGAAAGGGGAAGCGCTCTACTTACGGGACACTGAAAAGACCATCGCCTTGATGCGCCTGGGAGGCCGAATGGCCGAGCCCGGTTCGGCGGCCCATCTCTTGTGCTTCAGGCACAATATGTTGAGGGACAAATGGGAAAAACCCCTGGCCCGGACATCGGTCGACGTCGCCGACTATCCTTTCAAATTCAGGCCTAGCGACCTTGTCTCGACACCCGAGGCGAAGTGGACCTATCGGTCTCAAATTCTCCACTTCGACTACGATCGGCTACATTGGGCCGGGCAGCCGCAGCCTGCGGTCATTCAACAACTCGAACAGCTTGGCGCCCTGATCGAGACCCGGTTCCTGCCGTGGGCCGATGCCATGACGCCCCGACGCGCCGCAGAGTTGATCAGCAAGCATAGCGAGAATGCCTGGATCGAACGTCTATGGTTGGAAGACTATGCTGGCGCCGCCTGACGGATCACGTCACGCCCAGTTCCGCCCGCAGCTTCTTCGTCAGCTTGGCCGCGATCAGGCCATGGGCCGACCGCAGCCAGTCCTCGACCTCTGACTCGTCCTCATCTTTCAGAGACGGAAACTGGACCCATCTGGCCTTGGCGAGATAGGGGGCGGGCTGAGCCCGCCCCGTCTCGGTCAAAACCTCAAAGGCGATGTCGCTGGCCTTGAAGCAAAAGCTGTCGTCCGACGGCCCATAGACGGCGAACATCTTGCCGCCGACCTTGTAGACGTGATCGTCGCCCCACTGGACGTTCATGGTCACGCCCGGCAGGGCGCGGGCGGCCTTGTCGAAGGCCTCTGGCGTCACGCCTCGACGCCCACGCCGATCGGGCAGGTGACGCCGGTGCCGCCGATGCCGCAGTAGCCGCCCGGGTTCTTGGCCAGGTACTGCTGGTGATAGTCCTCGGCGTAGTAGAAGGGACCGGCCTCGGCGATTTCGGTGGTGATCTCGCCGTAGCCCTTGTCAGACAGGGCCTGGGCGTAGGCGGCCCTGGACGCCACGGCGGCGGCGGCCTGCGCGTCGTTCTGCGGATAGATGCCCGAGCGGTACTGGGTGCCGATGTCGCCGCCCTGGCGCATGCCCTGGGTCGGGTCGTGGCCTTCCCAGAAGGCCTTCAGGAGGTCGTCGTAGGAGACGACCCTCGGATCGTAGACGACCAGCACGGCCTCGGTGTGGCCCGTGCGGCCCGAGCAGACCTCTTCGTAGGTGGCGTTCGGCGTGAAGCCGTTCACATAGCCGACGGCGGTCGAGTAGACGCCCGGGATCTGCCAGAAGATGCGCTCGACGCCCCAGAAGCAGCCCATGGCGAAGACCGCCGTCTCCAGCCCCTCCGGCCAGGGCCCGTGCAGTGGGCGGCCATTGACGAAGTGGCGTTCGTGCTCGCCGAGGAGCGGCTGGGCGCGACCCGGCAGGGCAGTGTCGGCGGTCGGCAGTTCGGCGGTCTTCTTGAAGAACATGGCGGGGCTCCGGAGCTGTTACCGACAAGATAGGGTGTGCGGGGCCGTTTCACCACGGGCTAGCGCAAGGGCCCAGTCGGTGTAACAGTGATATGGCGAAAGCAGCCCCGTTCCAGAGGGCTCGCCATTGGGAGGCTGCCATGTTCCGCCCCGTTCTGGCCGCGCTGGCGGCCACAGCTTTCCTGATCGTTCCCGCCTCACCGCTTCTGGCCGCGGGCGGAGGAGGAGGCGGCGGCGGCGGCGCGCCCAGCGCCTCGGGGCCGATGTACGATCCGGCCGCCGAATATCAGAAGGGCGTCGACGCCCTGAAGGCCAGCAAGTGGAAGGACGCCCAGCGCGCCTTCAGCCGAGTCACGGAAGCCGCGCCGAAGCTGCACGAGGGCTGGTTTCTGCTGGGTTATTCCAAGGCCCAGGGCGGCGACCACAAGGGCGCGCGCAAGGCTTACGACAAGGCGGTCAAGCTCAAGCCCGAGGATATCGCCACCCGACGCGAACGGGCCGTCACCTTCGCCAGGCTGGGAGAGGCGGGTGAGGCCGGGGCCGAACTGGCCGGGCTGAAGGCGCGGGCGACGACCTGCGCCGGAACCTGCGCCGACGCCGCTCTTCTGAAATCCAGTATCGGAGCCGTCGAGGCCGCCCTGGCCCCTCCGGCCGCGGCAACGAGCCCGGCCCCCGCGCCGCAGTCCTTCCTGACCTTGCCAGGCGCCGCAGAGGGCGATTTCGCCTACGCGCAAGCCAGCAGCCTGATCAACGAAAAGCGCTGGGCCGAGGCCTGGGGGGAGCTGTCGCGGGCGCGACTGGCCTTCGGACCGCACCCGGACATCCTGACCTATCAGGGCTATGTGCAACGGCGCATGGGCCAGTACGACCTCGCCGAGGCCTACTACCAGTTGGCCCTGGCGATCGCCCCGGCCCACCGGGGCGCGCTGGAATACTATGGTGAGCTGAAGGTGGTGCGCGGCGACCGGCAGGGGGCGGCGGCGATGCTGGCCCGGCTCGATGCGGCCTGCGACTTCGGCTGTCCCGAGGCGGAGGAATTGAGGCGATGGATTTCGGCCGGCGGCCAGCCCTCCTAGGCGCCGCCCTCCTGCTGCTGGCGGCGGCGCCGACGCCGCTGGCCGAGATGCGCTGGCTGGCATCGGGGCCTGAGCGCCTCCGGGCGCTGACCCATCGGCCCGGCGAATGCCTGTCCCTGCCCGCCGATGCAGGCCTGCGCCAGAGCGTGGAGGTCGGTCGCGCCGCCTTC
>JANPKF010000352.1:0-4170 GCA_031425895.1 Caulobacteraceae bacterium
GTCGGTCCCCTCCCCGTCCAGCTCGATCACCGTATCGCCGGCCGAGTCGACGACATAGGTGTCGTCGCCCGCCCCGCCCTGCAGCGTATCGGCCCCGGACCCGCCATCCAGCAGATCCTTGCCAAGCCCGCCGAGCAACAGATCGCTACCCGCCCCGCCCGCCAGGCTGTCGGCTCCGTCGCCGCCCTCCAGGGTGTTGGCCAGGCCGTTGCCGGTCAGGTTGTCGGCGAAGGCCGAGCCCAGCAGGTTCTCGATCCCCGCCAGGGTGTCGACCCCCGCCCCGCCCGTGCTCTGGGCGGTGGTGATCGCCAGGCTGACCCTGACGCCGGCCGCAGCCGTGTCATAGCGGGCCGTGTCCACCCCTCCCCCGCCGGTGAGCAGGTCGCGGCCAAGGCCACCGGTCAGGCTGTTGTCGCCGCCATCCCCGGTCAGGATGTCGTCGAAGGCAGACCCGATGATGTCCTCGATGCCGCTCAGGCTGTCGCTCCCCGCCCCGCGACTGGCCGCGCCGATCGCCAGGCTGACGGTCACGGCCGAGGCGGCCGCGCTGTAGGAGGCCGTGTCGCGACCGAGGCCGCCGGTCAGGGAGTCGTTGCCGGCCCCGCCGATCAGCAGGTCGTCGCCGCCACCGCCGTCCAGGGTGTCGGCGCCTTCGCCGCCGTCAAGCGTGTCGTCGCCGACCGCCCCGCGGATCAGATCGGCGCCGCCAAGACCATTGGCGACGATATGCTCATCAGAGGTCACCGCCGAGGCGTCGAAGGTGTCGTCGCCGCTGGTCCCGTCCCAGAAGATGGTCTCGTTGGCCAGGCCGGTGCGGGACAGATCCCCCGACAGGATGACCCGGGTCCCGTTGAGGAACAGGTCCTCGACCCCGGTGATGGTCAGGTCGGTGTCGCCGTCGCCGTCGGTGTCGACATGGATCGACAGGCCGTCGGAACTGGCGGTGATCACGGTCTCTTCGTCGAGAGTCAGGGTGACCTCGTCGAAGCCGTCGCCGCCGACAATACGGTCGAAGGTCGAGCTGGCATCGAAGGCCAGGGTCGCCCCGCCGTCAGCAAGTTGGACAGCGTCGTTCTCGGTGACATTGAGAACATTGACCGTCACCTGGGCGGTGTCGGTGTAGCCGCCGACGCTGACCTGGACGGTCAGCACATGCTGCGTCGAGGCCTCGTAGTCGATGACGCCGTTGCTGGTGATCGCGCCGGTGTTGCTGATCTGGAACAGGTTGCCCGGATCGCCGCCGACGATGCTGTAGGTCAGGTCGAGCCCGACACCGCCGGTGACCCCGACCGCGCCGACCGGCGAGCCGTTGGCGACATTCTCGTAGATGCTGAGGGTCCCGTCCGACAGCACCGGATTGTCCTCGACAGGCTCCAGATAGACCGTCTGGGTGGCGGAGATGGCGCCGCCATCCACGTCATTGACCGTGTAGGAGAGAGTGACGAGGCCGTAGTAGTCGGTGTCCGGGGTTAGGGTGAAGGTGCCGTCGCCGTTGATCGTGATCGACCCGTGGTCCGCCGTCAGGTTCGATACCGTCAGGGTGACGCCGTCCGGATCGGTGAAGCCGGTCAGCAGGCTGGACAGCGAGGCGACATAGGCAATGTCTTCCACGCCATCGGCCAGATCGCCCGTGGCCAGCCCACTCGGGGCGTCGTTGACCGCGGTGATATTGATTTGAAAGGCCGCACTGGCGTTGCTGCCGTCCGCCTCGTTGGTGTCGATGGTAATTTGCCGCGAGGCAGGCGGATTGTCGGAGGTGGTGCGATAAACAGCGGCAGACGCAACTTGAGCCAGTTTGGCGTGGAACAGGTGGTCCCCGCCAAAGGCAGAACTTTCACCCGGACCGGCGGTCAAGGTGAGGGACACCTCTCCATCACCCTCCATGTCCGCAATCGAATAGGTACAAATCAGTAGCAACACGCCTTGCGTAAATGATTGATGGTATATGCTGTTGGTATTCGTATCGATCGTAAATCCGAGGCTGATCAACTGAGCGAAATCGAGTTCCAGGACGTCACTGCCGTTACCGCTGGTGACCTTAAATTTTATGGTGTTTATGAATACTTGTGGATTTTGAAACGATTCCCATCGCGTAGTATACGATGCACCAGAAAACGGGAAATAATAATATCCGCTTGAACCGCGCGTGTTGCTGATCGAGACACTACCAAGGTCGATTTGCTCTTGCTCAAGCCCGGAACCGGATCCGGAATTGATAGCGACCTGGTTTGTACTGGGAATATTGTCGAAATTCTGCCAATTGTTCCAATTGGTCCACGTCCAACTCATGGCTATCCCCCTTGCCCCGCATGGTCCAGCCTCAGCGAGAATAGCGCAAACGCACTAGCGCCTCTGGCGAACCCTGTTCGATAATACCTCATTAACACCACGACAGTGTTGTTTTGACTAGGGTGTCTGTGTTTACCACGACAAGAACGGTCAAATACACCCATATTGAGAGCTAGGTGACATCCGCCTGGACCCACCCTCTGCACCTGGAAAATCTGCAGCTATGTTATTCAGCATTGAATCTATTCAATTGCACCCACAGCGCGCTTTGCGTCGCAGGACTTAATTCATGCCGCTGGCTCTCGAAGCTGACCGACGCCTGTCCCGAACGCAACGGAAGACGCGGAAGCGAGGGCGGATGACATTCGCCGGGTCGAAAGGCGCCAGACCAGGCAGAGCGGCCGCCAGACCGCCCGCCGAGACCTAGCCGTACTGCTGGCGGATGAAGGCGGTGTGGTCCGGCAGATCGGCCAGGGCGCGCGCCCGGGCCTGGGTCAGCATCGGCCGAAGATCGCCGCGGCCGTGCTCTGTCAGTCCGGCCCAGCGGACAGCGTCCGGCGGCGTCCAGCCCATGCCGAACAGCACATAGAAATAAGAATCCAGAGCAAAAAGTCCCGCGCCGCCCAGTTCCTGCATGCCCGGGACACGGCGGCTCCAGGCGTCGAGCCTGGCCTTCAGGGAGTCCGGAATCCGCTCCGGCTTGACCACCTCCCGCCAGAAGGCGCTGTCGGTGCGGCGGGTCAGACAATAGTGGGCGACGACGAAGTCGCGGATCTCTTCGTAGAGCGTCTTGAAGTGCGTGTTGTAGGCGGCGATGTCGGCCGCATTCAGGCCACCCACCGGGAAGTAGCGGATCAGGGAATCCACCGCCTCCTCGATCAGGAAGATGCCGGTCGACTCCAGCGGCTCGATGAACCCCGACGACAGGCCAATGCCGATGCAGTTGGCCTTCCAGGACACCTCTGAACGGCCAACCCGCATCTTCAACTGCCGGGCCTCGATCCCCTCCGCCGCCGGAACGGTGGCGCGCAACTCCCGTTCGGCCGCCTCGGCGTCGGTGAACTGGCTGGACCAGACATAGCCGTGGCCCTCACGGCTCTGCAGGCCGATGGCCCAGCTCCAGCCCGCCGACAGCGCCCGTGATCGCGTATAGGGCCGCAGCACAGCGTCCGGCCCATTGGGAGTGCGGAAAGCCGTGGCCCGGTCGCAGAGCAGATACTGGCCGTAGCTCTCGAAAGGCACACCCAGCCGTCCCATCAGCAGCGAGGCGAAGCCGCTGCAGTCGATGAACAGATCAGCTTCCAGTCGGGTCCCGCTGCGCGTGGTGACCGCCTCGATCAAGCCCTCTGGGCTGACGTCGATCGTCTCGACATGATCGATGACCCGCTTGACCCCGGCAGCGCAGGCCAGCTCGCACAGGAAGTCGCCGAGCAGGTCGGCGTCCAGGTGGTAAGCGTAGTTCATCGGCGCCTGATAGCCCCGGTCCTGGGGCCGCCGGGGCGATCGGTTCGCCTCCGAGAGCGCGGCCTGGATTCCGGCCGCACTGGCGAAATCGTCGTTGTCCCGGTCCCGTCGCGACAGCCAGTTGACGGCCCCGCTGGTCGTGGTGCTTTCCCGGAAGGCCTCGAAGGGATGGTAGTAGTGCGTACCCAGCTCGGCCCAGTCCTCGAAGCGGATGGCGTGTTTGAAGGTGGCTGAGGACCGCCGGATGAACTCCGCCTCATCAACCCCGAGAGACTGCATGGTGCGCCGCAGGGTCGGCACGGTCGCCTCTCCCACCCCGATCCTCAGGGTCGTCGCCGACTCCACCAGGGTGATGTCGAGGACCGGGCCGTTTTCGTTGAACGTCTTGTTAAGCCGTGCGGCGGTCAGCCAGCCGGC
>JANPKF010000353.1:0-13110 GCA_031425895.1 Caulobacteraceae bacterium
CGGCGCGGCCGCGGCGCTGGCGCATCCGCCGTTCGGGTTTCTGCCGGGCCTGCTCGGCTACGGCGTCATCATGCTGCTGGTCGATGGGGCCAGCGAGACACGGCCCCTTCGCTCGGCCTTCCTGCGTGGCTGGCTGGCGGGTGTCGCCTATTTCGCCATCGGGACCTGGTGGGTGGCCGAGGCCTTCCTCGTCGATATCGCCGCCCACGGCTGGATGGCCCCCTTCGCGGTGACCTTCATGGCCGGCGGCATCGCCCTGTTCTGGGGTCTGGCGGCGCTGCTCTACCGGGCGGCGCGGGTCACCGGCGCCTGGCGGGTTATCGTCTTCGCCGCGGCCTTTGGCGCGGCCGAATGGATACGCGGCCATGTCCTCACCGGCTTTCCCTGGAACCTGCCGGGCGAGAGCTGGCGGGCGGGATCGCTGGTGTCGCAGTCGGCGTCGCTGGTCGGGGCTTACGGGCTGACTGTGATCACCATTGGTATCGCCGCAACGCCGGCCCTGTTCTGGCGAGCGCCACGCAGATCAGCGATCATCGCCTGCGGCTCAGCCGCTACCCTGTTGGTCGCCATGATGATCTACGGCCTCCTGCGACTGCCGATTCCCATCACGCCGATGAACAACCCAGCGCCGGTCCCGCTCGTCCGCATCGTCCAGCCCAATGTTCCCCAGGAAGCCAAGTACGATCCGCAGGCCTTCAGCCGGATCATAGGCAAGTATCTGAGCCTGACTCGGCAGCCGGGCGCGGACGGCGTCCCCGACATCGTCATCTGGCCGGAAGGCGCCGTTCCCGCCCTGGCCGAGGACTATCTGGCAGAGGGAACCTGGACCCGGGCGGCGATCATCGACGCCTTGTCGCCCGGACAGGTCCTGATCGTCGGCGCTGCCCGCTATGAAGGCTCGCCCGAGACGCCGCGCTACTTCAACAGCCTGCTGGTTCTGCGCCGCGACGGCGACGACCTCGTCCAACTGGGCCGCTACGACAAATACCGGCTGGTGCCGTTCGGCGAGTTCCTGCCGCTCGACAGCCTGCTCTCGCCGCTGGGGATCAAGAACCTGGTGCAGATCGGCGATGGCTTCACGCCGGGCGCGCGTCCGGCTCCCCTGGCCATACCAGGCTTGCCGGTCATCCAGCCGCTGATCTGCTACGAGAGCCTGTATCCAGGCTTCACCCGCGAGGGCGCCAGCCGCGCCGGCAGGGCGCCGGACCTGATCGTCAATGTCTCCAACGATGCCTGGTTCGGGGCGACCAGCGGCCCACTGCAGCACCTCAACCTGGCCAGCTACCGGGCCATCGAGGAGGGGGTTCCCATGGCGCGAGCCACCCCGACGGGGGTATCGGCGATGGTAGACGCCTATGGCCGGGTGATTCCCTCCAGCCGGATAAACCAAGGAGTGGAGGCTGTAGTCGACGTGGCCCTGCCACCTAAAGTCGTTGAAACCCCCTACCGCAGGTTGGGTGACCTTCCGTTTTCAATATTCATAATTGCAGGCCTGGCGGTAACAGCGGTCTTTCACTGGCGACGTCTGAAAAACCCCCTAAGAATGCAGCCCGCCGCCTAGGCGGGCGTGTGTGTTTCTTGACGGGGCTACTTCCGGATGACTGACGACGCGAGCCGTTCGCCCAATCCGATCGACATTCATGTCGGCAGGCGGGTGCGCCAGCGGCGCAAGGCCATGGGCGTGACGCAGGAGCGTCTTGCCGACGATCTGGGCCTGACCTTCCAGCAGGTGCAGAAGTACGAGCGGGGCGCCAACCGGGTGTCGGCCTCCAAACTCTACGAAATCGCCGTCGCGCTGCAGACTGGCACCGAATACTTCTTCGAGGGCCTGGCCGATCCGTCGTCGCTGAAGACCGGCGGCGGCGGGGCCGAGCCGGAGTCGGAGAAGTTCGTCAACGCCTTCCTGATGAGCACCGAGGGGCTGGAGCTGGCCGAACTGTTCTCGCGCCTGAAGAGCCCCCGCCTGCGCAAGCGGATCGTCGAGCTCGTCCGCAGCATGGTCGAGGACACTGACGCGGACGAGTAGCGTTCGCTCGCACAAGTGCGCTTGCGGATATAAAGATACCTTTATATGGTCGCTCGGCTTTTAGCCGGGAGTCTTCCGTGAGCCGTCAGAACTACATCTTCACCAGTGAAAGCGTGTCCGAGGGACACCCCGACAAAGTCGCCGATCGCATCAGCGACACCGTCGTCGACGCCTTCCTGGCCGAGGAGCCCGAAGCCCGGGTGGCCTGTGAAACGCTGGTGACCACCAACCGCATCGTGCTGGCCGGCGAGATTCGCGCCGCCAAGCCGGGCGCCTCCAAGGCCGAGAACAAGGAGCGCAACAAGGCGCTGATCGCCAGCCTGGAGCCCAAGGTTCGCGCGGCGATCAAGGACATCGGCTATGCGCAGAAGGGCTTCCACTGGGAAAAGGCCAAGTACCAGTGCTTCCTGCACGCCCAGTCCGACCATATCGCGCAGGGCGTCGACGCCGGCGAGAACAAGGATGAGGGGGCCGGTGACCAGGGCATCATGTTCGGTTACGCCACCGACGATACGCCGGAGTTCATGCCGGCCACCCTGCAGTACAGCCACAACATCCTGAAGCGCCTGGCCGAACTGCGCCACTCGGGCGAGCTCGACTTCCTCGAGCCCGACGCCAAGAGCCAGGTCACCCTGCGCTACGAGAACGACCGGCCGGTGCATGTCGAGGAGATCGTTGTCTCCCACCAGCACGGCAAGAAGATGGAGGGCGGCGCCCCGACCTCCAAGCGCATGCTGGCCGCCCTGCGACCCTACATCCTGCCGCTGTTCGCCGATGGCCTGATCAGCAAGAAGACCAAGTGGCACATCAACCCGACCGGCAAGTTCCTGATCGGCGGGCCGGACGGCGATTGCGGTCTGACCGGCCGCAAGATCATCGTCGACACCTACGGCGGCGCCTCGCCGCACGGCGGCGGCGCCTTCAGCGGCAAGGATCCGACCAAGGTCGACCGTTCGGCCGCCTATGCCTGCCGCTACCTGGCCAAGAACGTCGTCGCCGCCGGTCTGGCCAAGAAGTGCACCATCCAGATCTCCTACGCGATCGGCGTCGCCCGGCCGCTGAGCTTCTACGTCGACACCCACGGCACCGGTGAGGTCGATCCGGCCCAGCTGGAAAAACTGCTGCCCGACTTCATCGGCGGCGGCACCCCGGCCGGCATCCGCAAGACGCTGCAGCTCAACAAGCCGATCTACGCCCGCACCGCCGCCTACGGTCACTTCGGCCGCCAGCCGGACAACGAGGGCGGCTTCAGCTGGGAAAAGACCGATCTGGTCGCGGACCTGCAGAAGGCGTTCTTTTTTTCGCTTCCTACACCCGGCGGGAGAAGGTGGCCCGGTAGGGCCGGATGAGGGGTTACGGCGCCCGACGTCCCGGCGCCTTAACCCCTCACCTTCCCACGCGCTGCGCACGTGGGCCCCTTCCTCTCCCTATGGGAGAGGACTACGAGCGCCTCCCATGCCCAACCCCCAGCAACCCCACGGCCCCCTGCGCTCCTTCGGGCGCATCAAGTCGCGTCCGATCAAGGCGCGGCAGGCGGCGCTGTTCGACAGCCTGCTGCCGTCCATCGCGGTGCCGGAAACGCCCTTCGATCCGATCAGCCTGAAACCCGACGCCACGGCGGTCTGGGTCGAGATCGGCTTTGGCGGCGGCGAGCATCTGGCAGGCCAGGCGGCGAAGAACCCGGACGTGCTGATCATCGGGGCCGAGCCGTTCCAGAACGGCGTGGCCAGCGCCCTGCGGCATCTGGAGGAAGCGGGGGCGAGCAACGCCCGCATCCATCCGGGCGACGGGCGCGAGGTCCTGGGCAACCTGCCGGAAGGCAGCGTCGATCGCCTGTTCGTGCTGTTTCCGGACCCGTGGCAGAAGGCGCGCCACAACAAGCGCCGGCTGGTGAACGCCGAGTTCCTTAGCCAGGCCCACCGGCTGCTTAAGCCCGGCGGAAAATTCCGTTTCGCCACCGACTGGGCCGACTATGCCGACTGGACGCTGGAACGGGTGCTGGCCAGTGGCCTGTTCGCCTGGCCGGCGGACAAGGCCGACGACTGGCGCGTCCCGCCCGAAGATCACCTGACGACGCGGTACGAGGAAAAGAAGCTCGGCGACATCCCGCCGGTCTGGCTGGACTTCGTGCGGGCGTGAGCGGCCTCTGGCGACAAGCCTCGGCCGGAGCCGTCGGCGGCGCCCTGAGTGCGGTCGGTGTCCTGACAAGCACCCTTCTCCTCGGCTGGATAACCGGTCCGCCGACCGACAACGCAGACCCCATCGGGTTGGGCGCCCTGCTGGTTGTCGGCGCCGGTATGCTGGGCGTTGTCGCCGGCGGGTTCGGAGCGATCGTCGGTGTTGCGTTCGAGCTGGTTCGACGTCGGCAGGACGACCGTCAATGGAACCTGCAGGCCGGCTTCATGGTCGCCCTGCTGGTGTTCTACGCGGCGCTCAGCTTGCTGGCCGGAACGATCGATTTCGACCGCAGTGAGGTTCCGGTCCTGCTGGCCGCGCCGCTGTTTCCCGTCGCCTGGAACCCATGGCTGGCGGCGCCGCTGTGGGCCTGGATCGGCTCCCTGCCGATGCGCGAGCGCGCCAAACCTCAAGACAGTTAGGGCGTCAGCACCATCTTCAGCGCCCCGTCCTCGCGGGCGTCGAACAGGCGATAGGCCTCCACCCCGTCGCTGAGCGGCAGGCGGTGGCTGATTACCCGCTCGGGCTTCAGGCGGCCCGCCTGGACCAGAGGGATCAGCTCGGGCCAGGTTTCCTGCACGTTGCAGGTACCGATCCGGAAGGTCAGACCCATGGCGAAGGCGCGGCCCATCGGGAAGTCGAACTTGCGGTCCTGGTTGACCCCGATCACCGACACCGTCCCGCGTCGGGCCGCCAGGCGAAGGGCGAGATCGATGGTGCGGGCGTGGCCGACGGCCTCGACGACGCTGTCGGCCATCCGGCCCCGGGTCAGCTCGGCCATCTGTTGCGGGGCCTCGTCGGGATGCAGGGCGACGGCGCCAAGCCCTTCGGCGATAGCGCGGCGCTCCGGCACCGGGTCGATGGCGAACACCCGGGCGGCGCCGAGCACGAAGGCCTGTTCGACGGCCATCAGCCCGATGGGACCCAGACCCACGACGGCGGCGATCTTGCCTGAACTGATCTCGGCGTTGCGGGCGCCGTACCAGGCGGTGGCCATGCCGTCGGTCATCAGGAGAGCCTGGTCGTCGGTCACCCCATCGGGAATCTTCGCGGCATTGAAGTCGCCGGCCGGCACGCGGACAGCTTCGGCCTGCGAGCCCTGCAGTTTCGACGACAGGCCGTAGCAGGAGCCCTGCCCGGTCTCGCAGCGGACGACGTCGCCGCGCAGGCAGGACGGGCAGGCGCCGCAGCCGACGGCGCCGGAGATCATCACCCGGTCGCCGCTCTTCAACCGCCGCACACCGCGGCCGATCTCGACCACCTCGCCGACCGCCTCATGGCCGACGCAGAAGCCGAGATCCTCGCTGAACCCCTCGCCATGGTAGATGTGCAGGTCGCTGCCGCAGATCGAACAGCCGGTGACGCGGACCAGGACATCGCGGTCATCATGCAGGACAGGATCGTCCATACTCTCATAGCGAACGTCACGGGGACCGAAGTAGCGCAGGGCCTTCATGGGGCGGCTCCGTCGATCCAGCGCAGGGCGCGCTGGAAGAGGCTTATGGTCGAGGCGTGGAGGCGGTCGCCGATGGCCTTTGGCGCGAGACCGGCGCCGGCCCGGGCGTGACTGCCTTCCAGGATGATGCCGAGCTTGTAGCAGGCCAGAACGCCGTACCAGCGGATATGGGTCAGGTCGCGGTCGCTGTTTCGGCCATAGTGGTCGATGACCTCGCCGATTGTCGGGAAGCCCTCCCACGGGGTGACGGGCGTCAGGGCGGCCTGTCCGGGCTCGGGCCACATGGCCATCAACCAGCCGAGGTCGAGCAGGGGATCGCCTGTGCTGGCCAGTTCCCAGTCGACGATCGCGGCCAGTTCGCCGCTGTCATGCCGGTACATGACATTGGCCAGGTGATAGTCGCCGTGGATCAGGCCGGGGCGGATGCCCGGCGGGCGGTGGGCGTCCAGCCAGGCGCCGACCGTATCAACGCCGGGGATCTCGTCGGTCCAGGTGGGAAACTCGCGATAGCTCTCGAACTGGGCCCGCCAGCGGGGGACCTGACGTTCCAGCCAGCCGTCTGTCTTGCCCAAGGTCTCGAGCCCGACCCTGGCGATGTCGATGCGGCCGAGGGCGATGATGCCGTCGGCCAGGGCGAAGCCCATGCGGTTGCGCACTGCCGGATCGGTGGCGTGCAGGGGCGGCAGGCCCATCGTTGGATTGAAGCCGTCGATGGGCTCCATCAGGTAGAAGGCGGCGCCGTCCATGGTCTCTTCGGGACTGGCGGCGATCAGGCCGGGATGGGGCACGTCCGATCCGGCCAGGGCGGCCAGCACCCGGGCCTCGCGGCGCATGGTCTCGTTGGAGTTGGCGCGCAGCTTCGGCGGCGGCCGGCGCAGGACGTATTCGCGGCCGGCGCGAGTGAATTTCAGCAGGATGTTCTGGGTGCCGCCGGTCAGGACGGTGAGGCCTTCGAGCGGTCCCGCGCCGAGGCCGTTGCGGTCCATGAAGGCCGTCAGCACGGCGAGATCGACGCTTTCCGGGACCGTGTTGTCGCTGCCCATAGATCCTCCCGGCCGTCGTCTCGCGACCTTCGAAGACAGCCTAGGCCGTTGTCGTGGCGGCAGGCAAACCCCCAAGACTTCCCTTCTCCTCCAGGAGGGAGACGGATTGTTTTCGATGGAGGGTCTGGCGCGACGTGGCGTCAGCCGCTCACAATCAGGCCGAACAACGGGAGAGACGTCATGGCCAAAGTCATTCGGATCGGCGGCGCCGGCGGGTTCCTGGGCGACTCTTCCGTGGCCGCGCCGCAGCTGCTCAAGGGCGGCGATCTCGACTACATGATCCTCGACTATCTGGCCGAGGCGACCATGTCGATTCTGGGCCAGATCAAGCGTGATCGGCCCGGCGAGGGCTTCGCGCGGGACTTCACCGAGTGGGTCTGGAAGGACAACCTGGCTGAGTTCAAGGCCCAGGGGGTGAAGGTGATCACCAACGCCGGGGGCCTCAATCCCCACGCCTGCCGGGCGCGGATGGAGGAGCTGGCGGCGGCGGCCGGGCTGTCGTTCAAGATCGCCGTCATCGAGGGCGACGACCTGATGGACAGTATCGACAAGCTCTCCGGCATGACCGAGCTGTACACCGGCGCGCCCTTCCCGCCGAAGGACCGGCTGTTCACCGCCAACGCCTATTTCGGCGGCCGGCCGATCGCGACGGCCCTGGCGGCGGGCGCCGACATGGTCATCACCGGCCGGGTGGTCGACAGCGCCCTGGCCCTCGGCCCGCTGATGCATGAGTTCGGCTGGAGCGATGAGGATCACGACCTGCTGTCGGCAGGATCGCTGGCCGGGCACGTGATCGAGTGCGGGGCGCAGGCGACCGGCGGGCTGTTCACCGACTGGCGAGACGTGCCGGACTGGGGCCATATCGGCTATCCGATCATCGAATGCCATGCCGACGGATCGTTCGTGGTGACCAAGCCGGCGGGCACCGGCGGGCTGGTCTCACCGGCCGCGGTGGCCGAGCAGATTCTCTATGAGGTCGGTGATCCGCAGGGCTATGCGCTGCCGGACGTCGTCTGTGATTTCACCCAGGTGAAGGTCGAGCAGGTCGGCGAGCATCGGGTGAAGGTGACCGGGGCCAAGGGCTATCCGCCGTCGGGGTCCTACAAGGCCTGTATCACCTGGGGCGACGGCTGGCGGTTCATCGGAGCCATGCCCATCGTCGGCCGCGAGGCGGCGGCCAAGGCGAAGCGTCAGGCCGAGGCGGTGCTGGAGCGGGTCGGCGACATGCTGCGCGAGAAGAACCTCGCGCCCTTCCGTGAGACGCGGATCGAGATCCTGGGCGCGGAAGCCAGCTACGGCGCCAACGCCAGCGCCGCCGCCCAAGCCGTGCGCGAGGTGGTCAGCCGGGTCGGGGCCGAGCATGAGGACGAGCGGGCCCTGCGCCTGCTGACTCGCGAATGGCAGTCGCCGACCACCTCGATGAGCGTCGGCACGACGGGCTGGTTCGGCGGCGCGCCGAGCATTTCGCCGGTGGCGCGGGTGTTTTCGGTGCTCATTCCCCGCGAGCAGGTTCTGGCCAGGGTCGATCTCGGCGGCGTGGTGACCGTGGTCGATGCGCCCTCGCCGGCGATGCCGTTCTCGGCCGCCATGGTCGAACGGCCGACGCCGCCAGCCGAACCCGACGCGTCTGGCGAGCTCATCGAGGTCCCGCTGATCGACCTGGCCTGGGCCCGCTCGGGCGACAAGGGCGACGCCTTCAACGTCGGGGTCATCGCCCGCAAGCCGCAGTACCTGCCGTGGATCCGCGCCGGGCTGTCGGAGGCGGCAGTGAAGACCTGGTTCGCCCATGAGTTCGAAGGCGCCGTCGCCCCGCAGGTCATCCGCTACGACCTGCCCGGCATGGACGCCATCAACCTGCACTGCATCCAGGCGCTGGGCGGCGGCCAGTTCGCCTCCCTGCGGCTGGACGCCCTGGCCAAGGGCAAGGCGCAGCAACTGCTGGACATGCCGATCAAGGTGCCGGCGGACCTGGTCATGGGGTGACAGTCACGCTGCGCGAGACGGTCACTGGGTGAACGAGGCTCGCCCCCCGCGTGTCTCTGCATTGACCGTGCCGAAAACCGGGCCATGGTGAATGAAACGCCCCAAAAAGTGGGCGAGGGAGGACATGGCTATGGTTCGGGGTGTGCGGATGGCGCTGGGGTGGATCCTCGGCGGCCTGGTCTGGGCTTTGCTGGTTTCACTGGTTCTGGTGTTCTGGGAAGGCCGCGCCGATCTCAGCGGCGGCAACCTGTTGCCCATGGGCCAGGCGGCGCTGACCGGCGTGTCGGCGGGGGCCCCCGGAGCGCTGATCTTCCTCGGCCTCGGCCTGCTGCTGTTCGGCCTGATGGGCCGCAGCTCCGGACCCGTGGGGGCGGGCGGTTTCGGCGGCCTGCTGTTCCTGCTGGCCAGCGGCCTGGCCTGGAAGTTCGGCGGCGGATCGCCGCTGGTCGCCACCCTGTTCGGGCTGTTCCCGATCGAGGCCTACTGGGCGCAGCTGATGGACATCACCAAGGCCGACGGCGCGGCCTACGCCTGGCTGGCGGTTCACAGCCTGGCGCCGCTGGTCGCCGGCGCCATCGGCGGCGGGGTGTATGACGCCGTGGCCGGGGCCGCCAGGGCGGCGCGGCGCAAGGGCCGGCGGCCGACGGTGAATTTCGGCTAGCCCCCGCGCCCTGCTTTCTAGGGGGCTGACAACCCGCGAGTGAGGGTCTATAAGGGCCTTCACATCGTTTGAACGCGCTGGATAGCGCATTCGAGCGGCGTCCTTCGGGGCGCCGCTTTTGTTTTGGGTTTTTGTTGTCTTTCGGAGAGGCGCTCGTTGCGCGCACGTACTAGCGAAGATCGCGGCCTGCTGGAGCTGCTCGATCCCGTGGCTGAGGCCGCCGGGTACGAGATCGTGCGCTTGCGCCTGATGGGCGGGGCCACCCGCCGCCTGCAGATCATGGCCGAAACGCCGGATGGCGAGATGGTCGTCGAGGACTGCGCCAAACTGAGCCGCGCCATCTCCGAGATCATGGACGCCGCCGACCCGATCACCGGCGAATACACCCTGGAAGTCTCCAGCCCCGGCATCGACCGGCCGCTGACCCGCCTGAAGGACTTCGAGACCTGGGAAGGCTACGAAGCCCGGATCGAACTCGACCGCATCGCCGAGGGCCGCAAGCGCTTCAAGGGCGAGCTGGCCGGGATCGAAGCCAGTCCTGAAGGCATTTGGCAGGTCGGCATCAACGTCGAGGGCGACAGCGAGACCACCCTCTACATCCCGTTCGACTGGATTCTGGAGGCCAAGCTGGTCCTCAACGACCAGCTGATGAAGGTCGGCGCCGAACAACGCGCCGCCCGCATCGCCCAGGACGACATCAACTCCGTCGGCAACGACAACGACTGACACCTTAGAGATTTAAGGACACGACCATGGCCACCGGCATTTCCGCCAACCGCCTCGAACTGCTGCAGATCGCCGACGCGGTCGCCCGTGAAAAGGGGATCGACAAGGAGATCGTCATCGCCTCCATCGAGGAAGCGATCCAGAAGGCCGCCCGCAGCCGCTACGGCGCCGAGCACGATATCCGCGTCGCCATTGATCCGAAGACCGGCGAGACCTCGATCAAGCGCTACGTGACCGTGGTGCCGGACGACGTGGAAGAGTTCGAAGAGGGCGACGTCGGCAAGATGCGCCTGGCCGATGCGAAGGCCTTCTACGGCAAGGATACTGAAGTCGGTCAGGTCTTCGACGAGGAGCTGCCGCCGTTCGAATTCGGCCGGGTGCAGACCCAGATGGCCCGCCAGGTGGTGTTCGGCAAGGTCCGCGAGGCCGAGCACGAGCGTCAGTTCGAAGAGTACAAGGATCGCGTCGGCGAGATCGTCAACGGCGTGGTCAAGCGGGTCGAATACGGCAACGTCATCGTCGATCTCGGCCGTGGCGAAGGCGTCATGCGCCGCGACCAGTCGATCCCGCGCGAGAACTTCAACCTCGGCGACCGCATCCGCTGCTACATCTACGACGTCCGCAGCGAGACCAAGGGCCCGCAGATCATGCTGTCCCGCGCCCACGGCGGCTTCATGGCCAAGCTGTTCGCGCAGGAAGTGCCGGAAGTCTACGACGGCGTCATCGAGATCCGCGCCGTCGCCCGCGACCCGGGCAGCCGCGCCAAGATGGGCGTCGTCTCCAACGACAGCAGCATCGACCCGGTCGGCGCCTGCGTCGGTATGCGCGGTTCGCGCGTCCAGGCCGTGGTCGCCGAGCTGCAGGGCGAAAAGATCGACATCATCCAGTGGAGCCCGGACGAGGCGACCTTCATCGTCAACGCGCTGGCCCCCGCTGAAGTCTCCAAGGTGGTCATGGACGAGGACGACGAGCGCGTCGAAGTCGTGGTCCCCGACGAACAACTGAGCCTGGCCATCGGCCGCCGCGGCCAGAACGTCCGCCTGGCCAGCCAGCTGACCGGCTGGCAGATCGACATTCTGACCGAGTCCCAGGAGTCCGAGCGCCGCCAGAAGCAGTTCGCCGAGACCACCCAGCTGTTCCAGGACGCCCTGGACGTCGACGAGGTCATCGCCCAACTGCTGGCCACCGAAGGCTTTGTGTCGGTCGAGGACGTCGCCTTCGTCGAGCCGCATGAGATCGCCGAGATCGAAGGTTTCGACGAGGACACCGCCGAGGAACTGCAGGCCCGGGCCCGAGAATTCCTCGACAAGGCCACCGCCGAGCTGGACGCCAAGCGCGTCGAACTGGGCGTCGAGGACGGCATCCTGGAAATCGAAGGCATCACCCTGCCGATGGCCGTGGCGCTTGGCGAAGGCGATGTGAAGACGGTTGAAGACCTGGCCGGCCTGGTCCCCGACGACCTGCGCGGCTGGTACGAAAGCAAGGACGGCGAGCGGGTCCGCGAAGCCGGATCGCTGGAAGCCTTCAACCTGACCCCGGAAGACGCCGAGACCCTGATCATGCGCGCGCGCATCGTGATGGGCTGGGTCGAAGCCCCGCCGGAACCGGAATACGAAGAAGAGTACTACGAAGAGGGCGGCGAAGGCGTTGAGTACGCTGAAGCTGAAACTGAAGCTGAAGTCGAAGGCGAACAGCCGGAAGCTTCGGAAGAGGTCGCCCTGGCCGAGGCCGAAGGCGAGGCTCGGGACGCGTGAGCGTCCCCGACCAAACCCTCGGAACGACGTCTTCAATGAGTTGATCGGCCCAGCCCGGGCCGGTCGTGGACAAGGAACGCGACCAGCCCATGCAGGCTGAGACCGACATTTCGGCACGCAAGACCCTGGCGGAAACCGCCAGGGAACGGCGCGACATCGTCTCGGGAGAGGTGATGGCGGAGCAGAAACTTGTCCGCTTTGTCGCCAGCCCCGACGGCGTGGTGACACCGGACATCGCCCGCAAACTGCCCGGCCGGGGCATCTGGGTCGCCGCCGACCGCGCCAGCATTGAAACCGCCGCGAAGAAAAACGCCTTCGCCCGCTCGGCCAAGGCCAAGCTGACGGTTCCCGAGGGCCTGGCCGATCTGGTCGAAAAACTGCTGACCAAGCGGGTTCTCGACAGCCTTGGCCTTGCACGACGGTCGGGAGAGCTTACTTCCGGATTTGAAAAGGTCATGTCGACTGTTCGTAGCGGCAAGGCCGCCTGGCTGATCGAGGCCAGTGACGGCGCTGCAGACGGTCGTTCTAAGATTCTCAACCTGGCCCGGCATATGACCCCACAGCCTCGGGTCATCGGCGTTTTCACTTCCGCCGAATTGGGTTTGGCCTTGGGAGCCGAGAATGTGATACACACCGCCTTCCTCGGCGGACGGTCTGCCAAAAGTTGGACGCAGGACGTCGAACGTCTGGCCGGTTTTCGCCCGCTTCTCCCCGAGAGTTGGCACGAGGAGCGGTAGGAGAAGGGCCCGCGGGAAACCGCGACCGGGCCCTTTGTGAGTTTGGAAATTCAGGTAGTGCGGCCGGATATTCCGACCGCGAGTTAAGCGAGACGCATGAGCGACGAGAACGACAACCGCCCGGGCCGCCCGCCCATGACGCTGAAGCCCCGCACGGGGTCTGTCAGCGCCGGCGTGGTGAAGCAAAGCTTCAGCCACGGGCGGACGAAGACGGTGGTGGTGGAAACCAAACGGCAGCGGACCCATACGCCGCCGGCGGCGAATCTCGCCGGTCCGTCCAACGCCGAACGGCGTCCCGCACCGGGCGCGCCGCAGCAGCGTCCCGCCCAGGGCGGCCAGGGTGGCCTGTCCGCCGACGAGATGCGCGCCCGTCAGGCCGCTATCGAAAGCGCCCAGCGTCAGGCCCAGATCCAGGCCGCCGCCCGCGCCGAGGAGGCCCGCAAGGCCGCCGCGGCCGCCGAGGCCGCCAAGGCCGCCGCTGCAGCACCGCCTCCGGCGCCCGCCGCCGAAGCCCCCGCCGCGCCGGCTCCGGCCGCGCCCGTGGCGGCC
>JANPKF010000354.1:0-2750 GCA_031425895.1 Caulobacteraceae bacterium
GTCCTGGCGGGCCAGGGCCTCGGCCTCCGGCAGCCGTCCTTGCAGCCCGACGACCAGCGCCAGGTTCTGGCGAACCTTGGCGTTGGCGCGGGGGCTGGCGATCGCGCGGCGCAGCACGCTCTCGGCCCCCGGCAGGTCGCCACGGGCGGCCAGGAACATTCCGTAGTTGCTGAGCGCGCCCGCCTCGTCCGGCGCGAGGGCCACGGCCTGGCGATGGGCGGCGAGGGCCTCGTCGTCACGCTGAGCCTGTTCGTAGGCCACCGCGAGAAGGCCGACGGGGCGCCAGTCGCGGGGCGCCAGGCTGGCGGCCTTGCGGGCCGGCTCGATGGCGTAGAAGCCCTGGTTCATGCCGATCCAGGCGCGGGAGATTTCCAGCAGGGCGTTGAGGTTGTTCGGATCGACGATCAGGGCCGCCTGGATCGTCTCGGCGGCGTCCCTGTGACGGCCGAGGGACCGGAGCGATTGCGACAGGGCGACGCTGGCCTCGACGTCGCGCGGGTCGAGGTCGACCTCGCGGCCCCAGAAGGCGGCGGCGGCCAGCGGCTCATAGCGGCGGGCCTCGGCGCGCTGGGCGGCGGTGGCCTTGACCTGCACGGGTGCGGTCTGCGGCGCGGCCGCTACAGCCTGCGCAGGCGTGGCCGGCGCGGCGGCGGCCGGCGCCGGAACTTCTTTCTTGCCGCCGAACGGCCAGGCGGCGGCCGGGCCGGCCATCACGAGCACGGCGGGGATCAGAACGGTTGCGGCGAGGACGCGCTTGGGACACATGGGAAGCAGACCCTTGGCCAGAGTTTCGGACCCTCAGTCTCGTCGCCCCGGCTCAAGGAATCGTTAAGCATGTTCCTTAAGGTCTCCGTCCCATGACCGACCCCGTGATCGCCGCGTCCGACGGCCGCACCATCCCCGTTCTGGCCGTCACCGCGGAGGCTTGGCCCGTTGTGCTCAGCAGCCGTCCGGCCGCCCTGGCCCGGCTGGCCGACATCGGCGGATTCAAGGCCAAGGCCGGCCAACTGCTGCTGGTCCACGACGCCGAGGGCGAGATCGGCGAAGTCCTGTTCGGGCTCGGCGCTGGCGGCGACGCCACGGTCTTTCGGGGCCTGTCGGCCCGTCTGCCGGCCGGCGACTACCGGCTGGAGCCCGCGCCCGAGTGCCTCGGCGCCACGGATGTCGCGCTGGCGTTCGCGATGGGCGGCTACCGCTTCGACCGCTACCGCGCCGCCCGCGAGCCCGGACCGCGCCTCATGGCGCCGGGCGCTGATCTGGCGGCGGTCAAATCCATCGCCCACGCCTGCGCCCTGACCCGCGACATGGTCAACACCCCGGCCGGCGACATGGGTCCGCTGCAGATCGAGACCATCGCCCGCGAGATCGCCGAACAGCACGGCGCCGCCATCACTGTCTCAACCGGCGACGAACTGCTGACCGACGGCTACCCCTCCGTCCACGCCGTCGGCCGCGCCGCCGGTCCCGGTCGCGACCCCCGTATCATCGAGATTTCCTGGAACGGGGCCGGCCCTGACGCCCCGCTGGTCGCCATCGTCGGCAAGGGGGTGACCTTCGACACCGGCGGCCTCGACATCAAACCCAGCGCCGGCATGCGCAACATGAAGAAGGACATGGGCGGCGCCGCCCACGCCCTGGCGCTCGGCCGCATGGTGATGGACGCGAAGCTGCCGATCCGGCTGGCGATCATCGTCCCGACAGTCGAGAACGCGATCAGCGGCGACGCCATGCGGCCGGGCGATGTGCTGAACACCCGCAAGGGCCTGACCGTCGAGGTCGGCAACACCGACGCCGAGGGCCGCCTGATCCTGTCTGACGCCCTGACCCGCGCCCAGGAGCTGTCGCCCGTCCTGACCATCGACCTCGCCACCCTGACCGGCGCCGCCCGCATCGCGCTTGGTCCGCAGGTCATCCCCTTCTACACGGACGACGACGCCCTGGCCGCAGACCTCGCCGCCGCCGCCCTGGCGGTTCGCGACCCCTTGTGGCGCATGCCGCTGTGGGCCGGCTACGAGGAGGCCCTCGACGGGGACGTCGCCGATCTCAAGAACGATCCCGACGCCTGGGCCCAGGCCGGTTCGGTGACCGCCGCTCTCTTCCTCAAGCGCTTCGCGCCGACCACCGGCAGCTGGGTGCACTTCGACATCTTCGCCTGGAACTCGAAGAGCCGCCCCGGCTGGCCGGCCGGGGCTGAGGCGCAGGCCATTCGCGCCCTCTTCAAGGTGCTGCGGGATCGCTTCGGATGAGCTTCGACCGCCGCCTGACCCTGATCCATGACGGCGTCGCCGCCCGCATCCTCGAAGGCGTGGTCCCGGCGCGGTCCTACGTCGACCCGACCGCCCTGCAGGTCAGCGCCCCGGCCGCCCCGCTGCGCCGCCATCCGCAGGACGACGCCGAGCAGGAAAGTCGCCTGCTGTTCGGCGAGCGGTTCGATGTGTTGCTGGAACAGGATGGCTACAGTTTCGGCCAGGCCGCCCGTGACGCCTACGTCGGCTGGGTGGCGTCGGAGGCGCTCAGTGGTCCGCCCCTCTCGCCCACGCACCGGGTCAAGGCGCTGCGGACCTATGCCTTCGGTCAGGCGAACATCAAGACGACCCCCGTCGGCCTCTATTCCCTGAACGCTCTGGTCACCATCGAGGAAACCGACGGCCGCTTCGCCCGCGCCGCCCGGTCAGGCTGGTTCGTGGCCGATCATCTCGCCCCTGTCGGATCAGACTTCGAGACCGACCCGGCCGAAGTGGCGCTGCGCT
>JANPKF010000355.1:0-4377 GCA_031425895.1 Caulobacteraceae bacterium
GCCCAGGTGATGGCGGCGATCAGCACCGGCGGCTTCACCAGGATCAACCTGATCACCGACACCGGCGGCCCGACCAGCGGCCCCAGGCCCGAAGCGGCCGTCGAATGATCAAGGTGGGGCGCTGATCCATGGCCCGCGAGCGGAGACAGATCGCCCCCGCTCTTGTCGCCTCGGTGGTCGTCCACCTGGGGGTGGTCGCGCTCGCCCTGTTCGCCTGGCCCCATCAATCCAAACCCGTCACCATCGGCTCGGTGCCGGTGACCATCGTCACCGAGGGCCCGGCCGAGCTTCGCAAGGCGCAGGAGGGCCCTGAGCTGGACGCCCTGACCGAGGAGCCGATCCCCGAACTGCCGCCGGAGCCCGTGGCGCCCCCGGCCCCGGTTCCCACGCCGACCCCCAAGCCTGTCCCGGAGAAGGCCCAGGAAAAGGCCAGGCCGACGCCAACCCCGACGCCGAAGAAGCAGGCCAACCTCGACTTCGACGACCTCGAGAAGCGCCTGCAGAAGGCCGGCGGCGGCCAGCCCAAGGGCGGCGGCCAGAAGGGCCCGCCCCGTCCCCCGACCTCGCCGAAGCCCCAGCCCAAGGGCGGGACCGGCGGCGGCCCGCCCGGCGAATGGCTGAAGGGCCTGCAGGCGGCGCTCTACGAATACTGGAACCCCAACTGCTTCGTCGAAGGCGGCCGCTCCGTGAAGGTCTCGGTCAAGGTGGTGCTGTCACCGTCGGGACGCCTGATCGGCAAGCCGGATATCATCCGCAGCTCCGGGGCCGACCCTGAGCTGGTCCAGGCCGGCACGACCCGCGCCTTGCTGGCCCTAAACCGGGCGCAGCCATTCAAGGACGTGCCGCCGGAACTGGCCGGCGACCCGCTCATCCTCAACTTCGACGCCCAGAAGGCCTGCGCCCTGTGAGCCTTCGCCTCATTCCCGTCCCCCAAAGCGCCTTATCTGGGGCCCGCAACGCTCAACCGCAGCGCGCCCCGAGGAGCCCGACATGACCATCCGCCACCTGCTCTTCGCGCTCTGCGCCCTGATCATGGGATCGGCCACCCTGCCCGGCGTCGCTGCCGCCCAGATCGAGGTCGACATCAACCAGGGCAATCTGAAGCCCGTGCCGATCGCCATCCCGGCCTTCAGCGGCGGCCGCGGCGGCGACATCGCCGGCGTCATCAGCGCCAACCTGGAGCAATCGGGCCTGTTCGCGCCGGTCAATCCGGCCGCCTTCCCCGAGCGCAACCTCGACATCGCCATCCAGCCCAACTTCGAGGCCTGGAAGACCATCGACACCCAGGTGCTGGTCAACGGCCAGGTGACGACCGAGGGCGACGGCCGCCTGCGCGTCGACTTCCGGCTCTGGGACATCGGGTCCGGGACCCAGCTGCTTGGCCTGCAGTTCACCTCGACGCCCGAGAACTGGCGCCGCGTGGCGCACAAGATCAGCGACCAGGTCTACCAGCGCCTGACCGGCGAGAGCGGCTACTTCGATACCCGGGTCGTCTTCATCGCCGAGAGCGGGGCGCGCGGAAAGCGCGTCAAACGCCTGTCGATCATGGACCAGGACGGCGCCAACAACAGCTACCTGACCGACGGCAGCTACATCGTCATGACCCCGCGCTTCTCGGCCAACAGCCAGGAGATCACCTACATGGCCCTGCGGCCGACGGGGTCCTCGATCTACCTGTTCAACATCTCGACCGGCCGCCAGGAAACCCTTGGCCGCTTCCCGGGCATGGTCTTCGCCCCGCGCTTCTCCCCCAACGGCGACCGCGTCGTGTTCAGCGTCGAGAAGAACGGCAACAGCGACCTCTACCTGATGGACCTTCGCAGCCGCTCCCAGACCCGGCTGACCAGCGATCCAGGCATCGACACCTCCGGCAGCTTCTCGCCCAACGGCGGCCAGATCGTCTTCAACTCCGATCGCGGCGGCAGCCCCCAGCTCTATGTGATGAACGCCGACGGCTCGGGCGTGCGCCGTATCTCGCGCGGCGGCGGGCGCTACACCACCCCGGTCTGGAGCCCCAGGGGCGACTTCATCGCCTTCACCAAACAGGCCGGCGGCGTCTTCCACATCGGGGTGATGAAGCCGGACGGCTCTGACGAACGCATCCTGACCACCAGCTATCTGGACGAAGGCCCGACCTGGGCCCCCAACGGCCGGGTGCTGATGTTCTTCCGCGAAGGCCGGGGGACCGAGCCGCGTCTGTGGAACGTCGACATCACCGGCCGCATTCTACGTCCGGCCCCCTACCGGGGTTCGGGATCCGACCCGGCCTGGTCGCCGCTCCTGGACTAGTGGGGAACAGACGGTTCAATCCTCAGAAGAATTGTTGTCCGGGCGTCGCATTCCCACGTCATTGTGAGGTCCGGTCAGAGTTTTCAGTCGCACGCGTACAAGGATCGGCGCCACTATCGGCCCGACAATTCCAGCCGAAGGAGGAAGCCATGCGCTTCAACACCCAAAGCGTCATGAGACTGGCCCTGGTGGCCGTCGCCGCAGCCTCTCTTGCCGCCTGCGCCACCAAGCCGAAGACCAATCCGGACGCCGGTCCTCGTCCGCCGCAAGGCGGTGGCGGCGAAACCTACGTCCCGCCGAAGGGCCCCGGCCCCGTCGACAGCAGCGTGATCCCGGGCTCGTCCCAGGACTTCATCATCAACGTCGGCGACTTCGTCTACTTCGACCTCGACAGCTACGACATCCGTTCGGACGCCATGCCGGTTTTGGACGCCCAGGCCACCTGGCTACGCCGCTACGGGAACATCTCGATCCGCATCGAAGGCAACGCCGATGAGCGCGGCACCCGCGAGTACAACCTCGCCCTGGGCAGCCGCCGCGCCAACGCCGTCAAGGACTACCTGGTCTCGCGCGGCGTCTCGCCCAGCCGGATCATGACCCTGTCGAACGGCAAGGAACGCCCGATCAATCCCGGCACGGACGAGGAAGCCTACCAGCAGAACCGTAACGGCCAGACGATCATCACCAGCGGCGGCTACTAGGGCCCCCTTGTGAGCGACGCGGGAGGGGGGTCGCAGACGCGGCCCCCTTTTTCGTATGCTCGCCGCAATATTGACGCCGGACACAGGACACTCTGACGCCATGAAGCCGACGCTCTCCTCTTCGCTGAAAGCCGCCCCCTTCGTGGCGGTGCTGATCGCCGTCTCGGTGCACTTCGCGGCCGTGGCCCAGACCCCGATGCCCGACCCGCTGGACGACCGTTCCGTCAGGCGGCTGGAGAAGATGGAGAAGGTGGTCCGCGAACTGCGCGCCATCGTCTTCCAGGGCCGTGACACCGGCAAACCCGTCGTCGTGCAAGACGCCGAGACCAGCGCCGTGCTGGCCACCCTGACCGACCGCGTCGGCGACCTGGAACAGACCCTGACCCGCAGCAACGCCGGCAACGAAGAGCTCGGCATGGAGCTGGACCGCACCAAGCAGGCGCTGGCCGCCTCCGAAGCCGGCAACCGGCAGCTCAGCGAGCGCCTGGCCGGCCTGGAGACCCGCCTGGCCGCCCTCGAGGCCGCCGCCGTCGCCGCGCCGACCGAGGAGCAGGCCGCCGCGGCCGAGACGCCGGTCGACCCCGACGAGCTGTTCGCGCTGGGCCGCCGGCAGATGGCCGACGGCGACTATTCCGCCGCCGAGGTCAGCTTCGACCGCTATGTCGAGACCTTCGGCGACACCCCCCGGGCCCCGGAAGCCCGCTACTGGCTGGGCAAGACGCTGAGCGCCCGGGGCGACAACGCCCAAGCCGCCGGCGCCTACCTCGGCGCCGTGCGCGGCTGGCCCAAGACCAGCTGGGCGCCGGACGCGGTGGTCGAGCTGGCCCGCAGCCTGGTGGCCCAGAAGCTGCCCGCCGACGCCTGCCAGGCGCTGAGCGAACTGCCCCGCCGCTATCCGAACGCCGCCGCCGGGGTGACCACCCGGGCGCAGGCGGTCCGTACGCAAGCCAAGTGCGCGGGCTAGCGGTCCAGGTCAGGGACCCGGTCACCGAACGGGTCGCCGCCGTCCTCGACGTACGGCTCGAGACCCATACCGACGCGCCCCTGGCCGTGGCCCTGTCGGGCGGCTCGGACTCCCTGGCCCTGTTCCATCTGGTCAGCGCCTGGGCCCGCATGAACGGCCGCGCGGTCATCGCCCTGACCGTCGACCATGGCCTGCAGCACGCCGGCGCCGCCTGGGCCGAGCAGTGCGCGCAGATGGCCGCCGAGCGCGGCCGCCCCCACCGCACGCTCCACTGGACCGGCGCCAAACCGGCGACAGGCCTCCCCGCCGCCGCCCGCGCCGCCCGCCACGCCCTCCTGGCCACCGCCACCCGCGAGGCCGGCGCGACGGTCCTGCTCATGGGCCACACGGCCAGCGACCTTGGCGAAAGCGCCGCCATGCGCG
>JANPKF010000356.1:0-1742 GCA_031425895.1 Caulobacteraceae bacterium
ACCGCGACACCGGCGTGCTGCTGACCGTCACCCCGCGCGTCGGCGAGGGCGGTCGCATCTTCATCGACATCGAGCAGGAGGTCTCTGACGTGTCGGAGACCACCACCTCCGAGATCAACAGCCCGACCATCTCGCAGCGCAAATTCCGCACGCAGATCGCCGTCGACAACGGCCAGGTCATCGCGCTCGGCGGCCTGATCCGCTCGACCCGCACCAAGGGCGACAGCGGCGTGCCGCTGCTCAGCCAGATCCCCTTCGCCGGGGCCCTGTTCCGCGAACGGGCCAATGTGAAGGGTCGGACCGAACTGGTGGTCTTCCTGAAGGCGACCCTGGTGCGCGACCGGGCCGACGCCGACCGGGTGACCAAGGACATAGCGGCCGGCCTGACCACCCTCGGGTTCGGGCGTGACCGTCGCTAGGACCCGCCCCAACAGAGCGAAACTGCGCGGCTTCACCCTGCCCCTGACCCTGGCGCTGGCCTTCGCCATCATGAGCATGGCCGCCGGCCTGACCGGCCTGGTCACCGTCAAGGCCAAGGCGGCCCGCCAGAAGGACGCCGACCTCTTCGCCCTCATTACCCTCGAGTCGGCGACCCAGGCCGGCCTGACCGCGCTGGAGAAGGACGGCGCCCCGCAGGCGCCGCGCTGGGAGCGGAGCGAGCGGCTCAACAGCCGGCAGGTCGAGCTGACCTTCCTGTCGGTCGCCTACAAGCCTGACGCCCAGCAGGACCCCGCCCCCGACATCGTCGCCCATATCGTCCAGCCGCCGCTGCGGCAGCGGGTGGTCCGCGCCCTGAGCAGCCCGGATCCGAACGCGCCCCGCGCCGCCTTCACGCGACTGGGCGAGTTCCTGAAGGCCGCAGAAGCCTCGCCGTCGGAGGAAGACTGCCTGCGCGCCCTGGTCACCTTCGGCCGGCAGGGGCCAGAGCCTCTGCCGATGCCGCCGGCCACCGCCCTGTCGCCTGAAATCCTGCCCCTCGCGCCCGGCGACGTCGTCGAGGTCCGCGCCGCCCTGCGCACCGATCGCTACAGCGACATCCTCTGGCAGCGGCTGCGCTACACAGGGACCCCGGGCCAGCCCTGGCATATCCACGACTGGCGCCGCCTGCGCCTGGCTCCCGGCGCCGTACTGTGCAAGCCGCCGCAGCCCTGATCGGCACAGCTCTGGTGCTGGGCAGCCTTGCCGCCGCCCTTGGCCTGGCCTGGCCCGCCTGGCCGAAGCTGAGCGGCGCAAGGCTCTCGACCCTGTGGATCGCCGCGGGCCTTGTTCTCGCCTTCGCCGCCCTCGCCTCGCTCGGCCGCTGGTCGCTGCTGCCGGCCGGCGCGGCCCTGATCTATCTGGCCCTCACAGATCTGCGCCGCTTCTCACTGCCCTGGTCAGGCTTGCTGGCGTTGGCGGTGGCCATCGGGGTGGATATCGCGCTGTCGCCGGACACGGCCAGGGAGCGCCTGTCGGTCGGCGTCGTCACCGGAATCTTCCTGTTCAGCCTTCGCGAATGGTCCGGCAAGCCCCCGAAGCTGGGCCTCGGCGACGTCCTGCTGGCCGGCCTGGCCGCCGCGCTGGTCGGCTGGCGCGTGGCGGTGGTGATGCTGGCGCTGGCGGCCTTCGCGCCGCTTCTGCTGCAGCGCCTGACCGGCCGCAGCGGTCCGGTCCCGTTCGGTTTCTGGCTGTGCCTCACGACCCTGGTCGCGGGGTTTGTCGGAGCTTTGTGGGAGGCGGCTGTCTGAAGCATGGACAGCACC
>JANPKF010000357.1:0-3138 GCA_031425895.1 Caulobacteraceae bacterium
AGAGCCTCAAATCTTCGAGGGGCTCCATGAAACATATCGCTGTTATCTCCACCGTCGTTTTCGGCATGGCTATCGCCGCACCCGCCATGGCTGGTGACATCTCAGGCAAGGTCGGCCTTGCCAGTCAGTACCTTGGCAAGGGTCTCGGCAAGAGCGATCAGGACCCGGCCGTCAGCGCCGCGTTGCGCTGGACCGAAGGCGGCTTCTACGCCGACGCCTTCTATTCGCAGGCCGCCTCATCCAGGGGCGCCGATTCCGAAGTCATCATGACCGGCGGCTATGTCGCGGAATTCGGTGAGTACGAACTGGACAGCCAGCTGCTCTACCGGGAAATGATCGGTGAAGAGAACGGCGTCGACAGCGGATACTTCGAGGCCCAGTTCGACCTGTCGCGCGACTTCGGCAAGACCTTCAGCGGCCGCATGCGCGTCAACTATTCCCCGGACACCTATGGCTCAACCGATGAGGCCTGGTGGATCGAGGCCCAGGGGGGCGCCAAGCTCGGCGACAACGACAAGGTGACCGTCGCCTACGGCCTGCGCCGGACCGAGAACGGAACGGACTATGACGCCTGGAATATCGGGGTGAAGCACAAGTTCACCAAGGCCTTCTCGGGCGATCTGCGCTGGTACGACACCGATGGCCATGAGTTCGGCGAACGCTACGAGGGCCGGCTCGTCGCCGCCCTGACCTACAGCTTCTAGTCAGGAACACCACGCATGGCCTTCGCCGACTGGACCATCTCCCGCAAAGTCACCGCCGCCTTCGCCGGTGTCGTGGCCATCATGGGCGCGTCGGGCGCCTTCACCTTCTACGAGGTGCAGAAGATCAGCACCCAGCAGGAACGGCTGAAGGTCGCCTGGAGCGAGGATGTCGCCATCCGCGAGGCCCGGTTCTACCTGACCCGCCAGGAGAACAGTCTCCGCGGCTGGGTGCTCAGCCAGGACGAGTACTACCTCAGCCGGGTCAACGCCCACCGCGAGAACTTTGGCAAGCGCATTGCAATCCTGCGTGAGGCTTCGGTCGGTGACGAGGCCGAACTGGCCGCGATCGCCACCACCGAGGCCGCCGCGGAGGCCTGGTACAAGGGCGCCGTTGAGCAAGCCGGCGAGTTGCTGAAGGCGGGTTCGATCGCCGAGGCCGGCTCTCTCGTTGGCCGCGAAGGCCGGGCGGACGAGCTGATGGGCGTTGTCGAGGACAACCTCGACAAGGTCGCCGCCATGTCGGAAGCCGGCATCAAGGCCGAACGCGAGGCCTTCGATACCACCCTGACCATGACGGTCACCCTGGTTATTCTCGGGATCGTGCTCGCAGCCCTGCTGGCCGCCTTTGCCGGCTGGCTGCTGGCCCGCACCCTTAGCCGCCCGGTGCGCGCCCTGACCGGCGATATGCAACGCCTGGCCCAGGGAGACCTCAACGTCGAGATCGCCAGCGCCGCTCGCGGCGACGAGATCGGCGCCATGAGCCGCGCGGTGCAGGTGTTCAAGGACAACGCCATGTCCCTGCGCACCGCCTCGAGCGACCGTGAGCGGATGGAGGGCGACGCCCGCTCCACCCGCGACCGCACCGAGGCCGAACGCGCCAGAGCCGCCGCCGAACAGGCCATCGTCGTCGAGGAAACCGCCAAGGGCCTCAGCGCCCTGTCGGCCGGCGACCTGACCTGGCGGATCGACGCCGAATTCCCCGGCGACTACCAGCGCCTGAAGATCGACTTCAACGAGGCTCTGACCAAGCTGGAAACGGCCATGGGCGTGATCAACGACAATGCCACCGCCATCCGCTCCGGGTCGGACGAGATCAGCCAGGCCGCGGACGACATGTCGCGCCGCACCGAGCATAACGCCGCCACCCTCGAGGAGACGGCCGCCGCCCTGGACGAGATCACCGCCACCGTCAAACGCACCGCCGAAGGCGCAAAGCAGGCCGATCAGGTCGTGCGCACCGCCCGCGCCGATGCCGAACAGAGCGGCGTCATCGTCTCAAACGCGGTTTCGGCCATGAGCCAGATCGAGCGCTCGGCCGGCGAAATCAGCCAGATCATCGGCGTCATCGACGAGATCGCCTTCCAGACCAACCTTCTGGCCCTGAACGCCGGCGTCGAAGCGGCCCGGGCCGGCGACGCCGGCCGCGGCTTCGCGGTTGTCGCCTCCGAGGTGCGTTCCCTGGCCCAGCGGTCGGCCGACGCCGCCAAGGAGATCAAGGCCCTGATCAGCGCCTCCTCCCAGCAGGTCGGCCAGGGCGTCGCCCTCGTCGGCCAGACCGGCCAGGCCCTGCAACGCATCGTCGGCAGCGTCAGCGAGATCACCACGCTGGTGACAGAGATCACCGCTTCCAGCCAGGAGCAGGCCTCGGCCCTCAGCGAGGTCAACACCGCCGTCAACCAGATGGATCAGGTGACCCAGCAGAACGCCGCCATGGTCGAGCAATCGACCGCCGCCAGCCACGCCCTGCGGCGTGAAGCGGGCGAACTGGCCCGGCTGGTCTCGCAGTTCCGCACCAGCGGCTCGGCCCCGGCCGCCCCGGCCCGCCGCCCCGAAGTGATGGTCGCCGCGCCCCGGCCCGCCGCCGCGGACTTCCGTAACCGCCACACCGCTCCCGCACTCAAGCAGACCTCACAGTTCGCAAGGGCGCCGGAAGCTGAAGGCTGGGACGAGTTCTAGGAAACAGGGGCCATCGCGTTTGCGCGCAAACGCGATGGCCCCTCTTCTTTTTCGCCGGACCTCAGTCCCGCGACGGAATCAAAAGGCCCCGCTGCACAGCCGGCCGCGCAGTACCCCGGTCCAGCCAGCCCTTGACGGGCCAGCGCCGGGTGATCGGAAACTCGGCAAGCGTGGACATGGCGCAGCCTCTCAGAAGGTCGCGATCAGCGGGTCGGGACCGATACGGCCGGCCTCGGAATCCAGGCCGGCGATAGCCACCTTGTCCGCGTCATCCAGCTGAAAATCGAAGACCCCGAAGTTCTGGACGATCCGCTCGGGCCTCACCGACTTGGGAATCACCACCAGACCGCTGTCGACATGCCAGCGAATGATGACCTGGGCCGGCGTCTTTCCGTGTCTGGCGGCGATGCCGGCGATCACCGGGTCGCTCAGCAACTGCCCCTGCCCGAGCGGGCTCCACGACTCCGTCAGCACGCCG
>JANPKF010000358.1:0-1896 GCA_031425895.1 Caulobacteraceae bacterium
GTCCGCACCCAGTTCGGCCAGGTGATCGGCACCTTCCAGTCGCTGCAGCACCGCGCCGCCAAGATGTTCACCGACCTGGAGATGGCCCGCTCGGCCATCGAGGCCGCCCTCGAAGCCCTGGACGCCGGCGCACCGGACGTCCGCGCCGCCGCCAGCCTGGCCAAGTGCAAGGCCAGCGAACTGATCCACCTCGTCTCCAACGAGATGGTCCAGATGCACGGCGGCATCGGCATGACCGACGTCCACGACGCCGGCCTCTACATGAAGCGCGCCCGGGTCACCGAACAGCTGTTCGGCGGGGCGGGGTTCCACAAGGACCGCTACGCCAAGGTCCTGGGCTTCTAGATGGCCCTGCAAGCCGGCCAGGTCGCGGTCGTCACCGGCGGCGCATCGGGCATCGGCCGCGGCATCTGCGAGGCGCTGGCCGCGCGCGGGGTGCGGGTCGTGGTCGCCGATATTGAAGGCGATCGCGCCGACGCAGTGGCGCAGGCCATCCGCAACTCCGGCGGCGAGGCCCGTGGCCTGACCCTGGACGTTATCGATCCGGACGCCTGGTCAACCCTGGCCGAGGTTGCCGACAGCCTGTGGGACCAGCCGGTCAGCATGCTGTTCAACAACGCGGGAGTCGGGGCCGGCGGTCTGGTTCACACCACGCCTCGCCGAACCTGGGACTGGATCTTCTCGGTCAATGTCATCGGGCCCTACAACGGGGTCACCACGTTCGCGCCGCGCATGCTGGCCCATGGCCTGCCGAGCGTCATCATCAACACCGGCTCCGAACACGCCCTGGGACTGCCGCCGACCGGGCGCGGCGGGATTCTGGCTCCCTACACGGCGGCCAAGCATGCGGTCATGGGCTACAGCCTGTGCATGCGCCGCGACTTCGCGGGCAGCAACATCGCCGCCGGCATCGTCTGCCCGGGCCTGGTGCAGAGCGACATCTGGAACGCCTTCCGCAACCGCCAGCCCGAGTTCGGCGGCCCTCGCCAGGCGCCGGAAGCCTTTGGCGACACCAACGCCAGGGGCCTGTCCTGGCAGGTCGCCGGCCAGAGAATTGTCGACCAGGTCGAGGCCGGCAGTTTCTTCATCTTCACCAACGGCCCCGACGAGGCGGAGGTGCTGGAGGACTTCACCAGCGAGGCGACCGCGGCCATGGCGGCCTTTCGCGCCCACTACGACTGCTGATTTCCCGATTTCTTGTTCGCCAACGATCCGCTCGCCGATTGCTCCCTTACGAGTCGAAGACTACCGTTCGCGGAACCACTTC
Source organism: Caulobacteraceae bacterium (assembly GCA_031425895.1). Lineage (GTDB taxonomy): Bacteria > Pseudomonadota > Alphaproteobacteria > Caulobacterales > Caulobacteraceae > Caulobacter. The sequence goes on from JANPKF010000358.1 coordinate 1,268, forward strand.
GGGGAACTTCCATGCGCAAGATCATCGCCACCCTCCTGGCCATCGGCATGACCGCCGCCCTGTCGGCGCCGGCCTATGCCCAGTACGGCGCCAAACCCGCCCCCAAGGCGGCGACGCCGGAGCTGCCGCGCTGCGCCGCACCCATCGCCACCGTGGCCATCCAGGAGCCGGAAACCCAGTGGTGGCGATCCTACGGACTGTCCAATCCCGAGAAGCTGATCAAGCTGTTCGCCTCGCGCTCCAACTGCCTGCGGGTGGTCGATCGCGGCGCCGGCATGGAGATGCGCAAGGGCGAGCGGGAACTGGCCGAAAGCGGCGAGCTGCGCCGTGACAGCGGCATCGGTCGCGGCACGGTCAAGGCCGCCGACTACTTCATCATCCCCGATCTCGCCAATGCCGACGAGAACACCGGCGGCGGCAATGTCGCCGGTATCGCCGGCGGCCTGATCGGCGGCACGGTCGGCGGCGTCGTCGGCGGACTGCGCACCAAGAACCTGGAGGCCCAGGCGCTGATCACCCTGGTCGACGCCCGCACCACCGAGCAGGTCTATGTCGCCGAGGGCACGGCCAGGAAGCGTGACATCGCCTTCGCGGCCGGCGGCGGCGGGGTCGGCCTGGGCGCCCTGATC